>NZ_JMDX01000095.1:0-21240 GCF_000935845.1 Paenibacillus sp. E194 | reverse complement strand
TGGAACAGGGAATTGCTGGCGTCATGTTCTGGGAATATAGCTGCGACCATACGCATACGTTGCTGGATGCCATGTACCGTGCCTACACAAGCTAATTAGGGATGTTAAATAGAGAATCCCCTGCATACGTCAGCGAAGCTGCTGAGACATGCAGGGGATTTGTGATTAGTGGATATCGTTCTTCTGGAAGTTGCCGCCGAGTACATCCGATACACTTTCGATCGCGATGAACGCTTTGGTATCAATCTCTTGGACAACAGACTTCAGCTTCGCAAGCTCCAGACGGGTAACGACACAATAGATAATTTGGGTATCTTCCTTGCTGTAACCGCCTCTGCCGTAGATGAAGGTCGTGCTTCGGCCCAAGCGGCTCTGAATTGCTTCTGATACTTCCTCATACTCCTGCGATATGATGGTTACCGACTTCGATTCATTCAAGCCCTCAACGACAATATCCATCACCTTCGAAGCAATATAGAAAGTAAAGATGGAGTACATTGCTGAATCCCAACCGAAGACAAATCCAGCAATAATAAAGATGAACACGTTAATAAAGAGAATAATTTGACCAACTGGCACCCGAGTCTTCTTGGACACGAGAATGGCTACGATCTCAGTACCATCCAGTGATCCACCGAAGCGAAGAACGAGACCAACACCGAGACCGAGAATAAAGCCACCGAACAGTACTGCCAAGATTTTCTCATTCGTGAATGCGCTGTAAGGATGCAGCCAAAATGTCGTTCCAGACATGACAATGATTCCGTACAAGGTGGAAAATGCAAATGTTTTCCCGATTTGCTTGTATCCGATGATGAGAAACGGAAGGTTAATAAGGAAGATGAACACGCCTAGCGGAATTCCGGTTAGCTTAGATATTACGATGGAGATCCCTGTTATTCCGCCATCAATTACGCTGTTTGGTACGAGGAATAATTCCAGCGCGACCCCCATTAGAATTGCACCGGACGTGATGAAGATGAATCTCTTCAAGACGTCAAGAACGGACATTTTCTTATGAACTCTAGCCATGCAACAAATCCTCTCTGTCTATAGGTTGATACTAACTTTACGTATGTATATCATATCATTTTCATGAAACATGAACAATAAAGTGACCAAAGTCATGAAAATAACAGTCATAAAATGCAAAACTCAGCGCGAACTGGTAAAGCATGTATATATCGTTCGGAATAAGAAAAGGATAAGGTAGCGGCAATTATTTCATGCAAGTGGAATGGGTTCAGATGTGCCTCAAGGATGAGGAATTGTCATAAAGGAGAACAACATGTATCTGCAACTTCTCTGGTTAGTGCTATTGCTGCTCCAACGGCCAACCGTATCGGAACCAATCATTATTGGACATCATGGCCAACAAATTGCATCTGCTCACCGTGCGGATTATTTACTTCCTGCTGCTGCTATTGTGAACGAGCAACAATTGGACAAGCTGATGAAAGCGATAGATCGCCAAGTAGCCGTTGCTCCGATTAATGCAGCATTGAATGGTTATGGTGGGATTATTCCCGAGAAAAATGGGATGAGGCTGGATCGAGAAGCATTTATCGAGCAGTTTTACAATTACATCATCAACAGCGGTTCGAAGAAGATAGAAGTGCCGATGCAGATTGTCTATCCGAAAGTAGACAGTGAACTCCTATCTCATATTCGTGAGAAGATAATTGGTCAGTACACAACCTTCTATAATACGAACAATAAAAACCGTTCTATGAATATAAAACTTGCTGCAGAGGCGATTAACAATCACGTCCTATTTCCAGGAGAGACGTTCTCTTTTAATGAAGTTGTTGGGCAGCGCACGGAAGAGAGAGGGTATGTGCGTGCGCCTATCATCGTGAAGGGGGAATTATCAGAAGGAATAGGGGGCGGCATATGTCAGATATCATCCACCCTGTTCAACGCTGTCGACCGCGCAGGGCTTCAGATTGTGAAGCGCTACTCTCACTCTAGGAATGTAACTTATGTGCCGCCTGGTCGTGATGCAACGGTAAGCTGGAATGGCCCCGACTTTACCTTCCATAATCATTACAATCAACCGATATTGATCCGAGCCTTTGCCAACGGGGGAACCGTACATATTGGCGTTTACTCATCGGAAGAGATTCGCTACAAGCAACGTGATGTACCTGGTGCTTCGAAGGAACTGCCTGAAGAAGTGAAAGATATCGATGTAGACAAGGAAGAATAATGCAGGTAAGGGTACGATAATCAACAATAAGACGGTTGCTCCTCTTGATGGAAGAGCAACCGTCTTATTGTTGCGAATAATGTGTGTACCGCTTGCCGCGGTAGAATACGGATACCGCGATAAGAATCAGACTGGTGAAGATTAGAGTGAGAAAGGAGGCTTGATAGCTTCCGCCGATGTCGTAAAAGACTCCGGAAACCAAGGGGAGTAATCCGCCTATCAAATATCCGCCGAACTGAATCATGGCCGTCCATAGACTTGCGTCGCGCGAAGTGCTTGTTACATCGAGAGGCAGGATTAACGCAATCGAGAACAGGCCGCCCGCTCCAATCCCCATCACTGCTGCCGACAGAAATGGATTCACCTCGGCAGGAAAATAAGAAAGCGCGCTGCATCCTGCCAGACTGCATATGGAAAAGGCTAACAGCCATGACTTGCGAGAAGTGGTACGATTCAACATAAGCGGCGTCACCAAGCCTGCGATCATCTGCATGATCGAATATACTGTTACTAGCGTCCCTGCAGTTGCCGCATCCATCCCAATCTCCTGAGCACGGGGGGCAAGCCAGGTAGCAGCGGTGTAGTAGATGCCGGATTGCAGTCCAAAAATAATGAGGAATAGCCATGCTTGCTTATTATTCCACGGAAGCTTGCTCGATTGCTTGCGAGACGATGCGTCGTGATGGTCAGTTGACGCATGCTTTCGAATAATCGGCCACCACGCAAGTATCCCGATAACCGCGAAAATGGACCAGATGCCAAGCGCCGTGCTCCATGATCCGTGTGCGGCACGCTCAATCGGTATCGCGAAGGCGGAGCTGATCGAAGCGCCGATGCCCATGCCGGTTAAATAGACGCCGACTATCGATGAGGCGTGAGCAGGGAAATGATGCTTGATGAAACCAGAGATCAGCGGACCGGCAACCGCAATCCCGATACCGGCAAGCAATGCGGTAAGCAAGAGCAGGAAGGAGGTGACGGCGAAGAAGCGAGCGGCCGTCGCGATGCCGATTAGTCCGATGCACACGGTGATCGCTCTTTCCATTCCCAAGCGATCGCTCAAGCTGGCCGCCATAGGAGCGAATATTCCCATGCAGAACAGTGGAATGGTCGTTAGCAGGCTAGCCGACATCCCGTTCATTCCCAAATCTCTCTGAATGTCTTCCAGCAGCGGGGAAATGGACGTAATTGCGGCTCGCAAATTTGTAGATACGAGAAACAACGATAGAATCAATAAAATGGTATACCCCATACTGCGCTTATTGGGATGCGAATAATCAATCGCTCGCAGTTCGGATTTCATAACATTCACCCCAATCAGTCTATTTATCTAATTTGAGTTCTTATCGCGCAATGGACTGTTTCACCTTTATTTTTATGAATTATACCAGATATTTTCTTCACTCATGATTGTCACGTCGAAAAAGAAAAAGAAGATAGAGAATCATCAGGGGGTGCGCGCTCACTCGGGAAAATATGGGGCTATCTGCTGCTAGCAGGAGAACCGCGTTCGCTTGATCAAATGGTGCTGGACTTGCAGATTAGTAAAGGCACAGCATCCTTATCTGTCCGTCAAGGGGTTCAAGTATCCTTATTTCGCAAAGTAGGTATCCCTGGAAGCAAACGGGATTACTACGAACTGCATCCGGATGCTTGGACGTCGATTTTGCATACGAGCATTGCGCAAGGGGGAATGATGGGGGATTACGTGAGGCGGGCGAAGTCCATCGCATCGGATGAACAAGCAAAAATGAAAATGGATGAAAGCATCGAGTTTTTTGATTTTGTCGTCAATCAAATGAAGCAAATTCTAGTTCAGTGGCAGGAACAACGTCAACATAAGGACAGTCATAACTAGGGGGGAGACAACATCATGCCGAAGGCAGCTGTGAATGGGATGCTCATGCATTATGAGAGGAATGGGAAGGGTTCGCCTGTCTTATTCCTACATGGCAGTGGATCATCATGGCGAATGTGGGAGCCGCAATTCGAAGCCTTCTCCGAACGGTACAGCATGATAATGTCGGATTATAGGGGGCATGGCGATTCCACTAAGGAATTTCCAGAAGGCAAATATGATCATTACGTGATTGTTGAAGATATGAAGTGTTTCTTAAGCTAGTCATATCGAACAGCTATAGTGAAATGCCGACGGTTGCAGCAGGCTGGGTGCTGTCCATTTCCAATTTTCTTTTCAGCCTGCTTCCTTACCGTACGATCGTGAATCTTATGATGAAGTTTCATAAGGATGATCCATATACACAGCGAATTTTACGCAATTCTTTCTCAATCGATAAGAAGATGCTCCTTGCTATGAAGACGGCTCCTTTCCCGACGCATACGAATGAACTCACAATGCGCAGAGATATTTTCAATGAGATGATTATCGATTTTTTCGAGGACAGGCCGTTAAGAGCGTACAACGATGTTGTGATAGAAAGGAAGCAATCCTAATCGGTTTTCTATTGTACGCGGATTATGAATGTGATACGGTGACGGAACGTGAACAGTGAAGGAGGCGTTGTGCTATGACAAAAACGACGAAAATGAATTGGGTGTATCAACGAGATGGGGTCAACGCATAAGTAGCCCACGAAACTGCGGCAGCCCCGATAGGATGAGAGGGGAAGCATCGTGACAACACAATCATTCACTTCTGTAACGATTCAGCTAGGAAATGTCACATTTGAGCTCAAGGAAGCTCATTCTTTCGATTGGATTCATAAGTATGGACATGTATTCTGCGTATTCGACGAACAGGATTCGGGAAATATTGCGTTTGGCGTTGAGCAGGAAGGGCGCAAGCGATTTGTTAAATATGCAGGTGCTAGAACGATGGAATATTCGGGTGAGCCGGAAGCTGCCATCGAGCGGTTAAAAGCGGCGATTCCGTTATATAGGGCACTGAAGCATCCAAACTTGATTGAACTCGTGGAGCACTTTGAGGTTCAGGGTGGTGGATATGCAGCCGTATTTGAGTGGTTCGAAGGGGAATGTCTTCATTCTCACTGGTCGTTCCCGCCGCCGGCTAAGTATCATGATCCAAGATCTCCATTTTATCGACATCGGCATCTTCCCATGCAGCAGCGATTGAACTCATTGGATGTCATTTTCTCATTTCATGAGCATGTGGAAGCACAGGGATATGTGGCAGTAGACTTCTATGATGGAAGTATCTTATATGATTTCACTACCGATCGAACGAAGATTTGTGACATCGACTTTTATCGGAGATCTCCTGCCGTCAATGATATCGGGGAACAATTCTGGGGAGCGGTACGATCCAAATCGCCAGAGGAATACGAATTAGGCGCGCTGATCGATTCCCGAACGAATGTGTATAATTTAGGAGCCATTGCCTTTGGACTGTTAGGTGGGGAACGAAATCTCGTTTTGGAACGATGGGAAGCGGGACAAGCGTTGTATGAAGTCGCCCTGCAAGCCGTTCAGCAGGATAGAGAGCAACGATTTTCAAGCATTGCAGCTTTCAAATCTGCTTGGGATGAGGCTCTGGGCCAGACGAATTGATGATCTTCATGGTTGCATGAACCAATAGAGTAGGAACGAATGAATAGATGTAATGATGAATCCTCTCCCAATAACATTGGAGGGGACTTTCATGTTTTATAGACTGAACGAATTCGCAGGTCAAACCGGCATCCGTAGTCAAGATGCCGGTTGTGCAGCTTAGTAGCTTAGTAACTAAATTCTTTCTTGAAAATGTCTATTTGTGTCTGAGGCACATCATTGCCTACCGCGTTGGTGCTAAGAGCGAATGCCTGTTCACCACCTAGGCGAGCAGCGGCAAGTGTTGAATATCCGTGAATGCCGCCACCATGTGCCCAATAAGAGGTTCCGTTTGGCATCTTTACTTCGAAAATACCAAGTCCGTAGGAACCATAAGGCGAAGGAACCCCTGTTGTCATCTCCTTCATCATTTCCTTATGAAGTAGTTTCCCGCCGAGCAGAGCACTGAAGAAGGTCGCCAAATCTTTAGCCGTGGAGACCATGTCTCCGGCGGCATTCGCCCAAGATGGATTCAGTACTGTAAAGTCATACAAATCTCCTGATTTCACGTCTAGGTTGTATCCGACAGCGTGCTTGCCCGGGATGTCCAGCGAACTGCCGCTTGAGGATGTCCCTATTAAACCCAGCGGTTCTATGATCCGTTTTTTGATCTGTTCGGCATAGGTATCTCCAGTGACCTTTTTAATAATAAGCCCCGCCAGCACTGTGTTAGTATTCGAATAGTCGAAGCTGGTTCCAGGCTCAAATTTAGGTGGTGTAGCCAGTCCCATTTGGATAAGCTCATCTACAGTATAATTACGGAATGGAGCTTGTGGGATGGTTATATCCCGAAATTCGTTGCTCGTATAGCTCGCAATCCCGCTTGTTTGCTGCAACAGGTGGCGAATTTTAATTTTGCTGCCGTCATATCCATTTCCTTGGACAACGCCTGGCAGCCATTTTTCTACCGAGTCATCCAAGCTCAGCTTGTGTTCTTGCGCGAGCTGCAGAACTACGGTAGCCATGAAGGCCTTGGTGACGCTTCCGATACGGAATGACAGATTCGTCTCCATCGGTCGACCGGTGCGCATATCGGCAATACCCGAAGCGTGGGCCCAGCCCTCTCCGTTTATGATCCCGTAGGCTACGATTCCTGGATTGCTTTTTCTTGACGTTGCTTGATCAATTAAGGCGATGATCTCATTACGGTGCTTACTCTCGTTGTTCGGCTGTTCGGGCGACCCGGAGAACTCCTGCGTATAGATGCTCTCGATGTGAATAGGCGCGTTACCCATTACATTGATGTTGATCTCAATCACATGATCTCCACCCTCGGTACCGCCAGCGAAATTCATAAATCCGGGGATACCGCCGCTATGGCCCCATAGCGTAACTCCGTTTGGAAGTATGACTTTTTGCAGGCCGAGCCCGAATTTGCCTTCAGGTATATCTACAGTGGTCATCATTTCTTTAAGGAGAGCGGGCTGTAGAAGCTTGCCACCTAATAATGCGCTGAAAAATGTCGTCATGTCATCACCGGTTGAAATAATTTCACCCGCAGCACCACCAAGTGATGGGTTAATCCCTGTAATATCTACTAATGCATCGCCCGTGTCTAAATACCCGCGGGCATGCTTGGTCGGAAATGCGGTTGAGGTTCCCGGCAGCCACGTTCTATTCATATGGAAAGGTTTCAGTATCCGCTGCTTGATTTGCTCCGCATACGTTTTTCCTGTAGCTTTCTGAATAATAAGACCCAGAATTACATAATTCGTATTCGAATAACCTCCACCGGGCGTCGGTGAAGATTGTAATCCCTTCGCAATAAGCTCATCCGGTGTATAGGATTGATTCGGATGCTGTAGAATGCTTTGCTTAAATTCGTCATTCAGGTAATTTGCGATTCCGCTTGTATGATTGAGCAATTGGCGAATAGTAACCTTGCTGCCATCATATCCGTTGCTGTGCAGGAGACCCGGCAGCCATTTTTCAACCGTATCATCAAGGCTCAGCTTCTTCTCCCCAACAAGCTGCAGAACGATCGTCGCGACAAATGTTTTCGTTGTGCTTCCGATTCGGAATGCAAGATCTTTCTGCATCGATTGCTTCTTCTCGATAGTTGCCTCTCCAGAAGCATACGACCAGTGCGTATTTACTTTCTTCACCGCGACAATTACGCCAGGTATATGGTGGGTGTTAGCTGCTTTATCGATTGTTTGCTGTAATGCAGTTTTGGTGGTAGGAACCGCTTGCTCGATTCCATAGTTCTGATTTGCCTGCATGCTTCCATAAGAAGGGAATAAAAGCGCAGATGCCATTATGGCAGATAATGCGAGTGGTACTGCTTTTTTCATCATAAATGTTCTCATTCTGTCATCACTCCTGTTATTTTGGTGTGCTGCTTCGCCTCCTGACTGTATGATGTGCAGTGTCAATCGGGGTAGTGAGGTGTGTCACAATTTAGTCATGACACGGGCTTTGAATCCGTCATTATTGCGGGATGACAGTTGTCATCCGCTGGATATGACAGGTCTCTTGTTGCTTGACATGCAGGTTATGTATGGTACATGATGATTCAGTAACTTTCATGGAATTCCTTGCATACTACAGATAAGCAGGTGCGTTTACATATGATAGCGAACATGAAGAATTGGTTCTGGTACGATTGGATGATTGCTGCCCTACGAACCACTTGGCTGCTCATTATTGTCATAGGTGGAATCACTCATCCCGAGATGATAACAGCACAGCTATGGGCGGTTTTGACTACGGCTATACTTGTTTATATTGTTCCATTAGTCGCCCAGTATAAGAAGGAGACTTGGTATCCGGCGTTCGAAGTAGCAATGGCGGGGCTTTTTCATATGTATGTAGCGTACGCTGCACCGCAGTTGATCTGGATCTTCGTATTATTCACGATGATAATCGGTCTAGGGAGCAGTCAGAGGACATATGTGTGGGCAGGAATCCTGTGCGGTTTTATTTCCCTGCCTTGAATAGTTGGTTGGCGAATAGATCTCCATTCGAGATGATGTTCAGCTGCAGCATAGGCTTTATGATGGGTTTTGCATTTCGCATCTTAATGCAATCGCATAAGCAGGCTCAAATCATTCAAGAACAAAAGCAATTACTGGGGCAGCAGCTTGCAAAGATCGAAGAGCTTACCCTTATTGAAGAGCGCAATCGGCTGTCGCAAGAACTGCATGGCATGATCGGCAATTCGTTAACTTCACTGGTTGATGGTGTAGAGTTGCTCCGAACATCTGTCCCTGAATCCGAGCACGATCGGATCAATGCTCTTGTTGCTATTGCGCAGCGCAGTCTGGATGAGATTCGTAAGCAGCAGTATCAACTCTCTCAATCAACTTACAGTTATTCCATAAGTAGTAGGTTGCAGCAATTTACCGAGGAGTTTATGAAATCAACCGGGGTAACGGTTGATTTCCGCGTAATTGGGAGTGAGGTTCCCCTTATGCAGCAAATGAACGATTGTATATATCGATGTCTGCAGGAATTGCTGACGAATGCCGTTCATCATCGACGAGCAAGCAATGTATCCGTACAGCTCTATTTCGATAGGCAGCAAATTCGGCTGCAAGTAGAGGACAACGGTGCAGGTATGGCAATGCTCCAGTCTGGTTCTGGACTACATCGTATGGAGGAGCGGCTTCACCTGCTGCAAGGCACGCTAACGGTTCATTCCGAGTTGGAACAAGGAACGGTCGTCATTTGCCAAATGCCTATACAGGCAGAAACGGCACAGAACGGTATCCGCTTGCTCATCGTTGATGATCACACGATTATTGCCGATAGCTTGCAGCATATTTTTGATCAACATGTTGATTTTACCGTTGTTGGTACTGCTGTCGATGGGCAGGGGGCATTGGAAGCGTGTGAGCGATTGGTACCGGATATTGTGCTCATGGATACTCCTATACAGGGAATGAACGAGATTGAAACATTACTAGAGATGAAACTTCGCTGGCCGAACATGAAGGTTGTGTTCATGACGACTTTCGAAGATACGATACAAGCAGCGGCAGCACTAGAGCACGGGGCAGATGGGTATATGCTGAAGTCATCGAGAGAGATGTCAGCAGCGATGAAGCTCGTATTTCTAGGAGGAACATGGATTGATCAGTCGATTGCTGCGCGAGTATTCGAAGAGATGAAGCAGCAGCGAGAGCAGCTTGAGAAGATTAGCCCGAATGATCCGTATGGGCTTACGCAGCGTGAGCAGGAAATTCTGGGGCATCTGTGCGGCGGATTGCGCTACAAGGCAATTGCCGTGAAGATGTATTTATCTGAGGGAACCGTGCGTAATTATTGCTCCTCGCTGTATGCTAAGCTAGGTGTCAGCAGACGTGAAGAAGCCATTGAACTGGCGCGAGCTGAGAAGATCGTTTAGCCTATCGGGCGTTTACATCGCTAATAGAATCAAGTAGACAGATGAAGCGAATCTCTAAGTGAATGTCTTAGAGGCGAGAACAATCTATAAGTAGTTCTGAATATGCAGGTGGTACTATATTCCTATAAATATGCAATGAAGAAACGAAAGGAATGGGACCAAGAGACCTGTACTGTAAGCTTATAAATTCGTTATGATGAAGGAAAGATTCGTCGAAGCATTGCTTTTCGGCGTTTTTTTTTCACAATCAAAGGAAACGTATGTTCGTTGACTTTCATCAAAAATGACACGAATGTGGTGGATTTGAAGGAGGACGAGGTGGACAAGAAGGCGAAGCAGATACTGATGAAAACGTTCTGGAGCAGTGCGGGATGGAAAGATACTCGTACGATAACGTTCGCTGGGGAGGATTTCGAGTACGCTAAGGACAAAGGTCTAATGTTCGATCCCGTGACAATGAGTCACGATGAATGTGTGCTGCGCATCGTGGAATTGCATAAATTGATTACGAAGGAGATGGTGGCACAAGCCTTCCTGCATAGCCTGTCTACGCGTAAGGTTCATTTGCGAAGTGCGCTCTCCAGTTGGGCACTAACACATAGTTTGCTGCCCCATCCATTTGAGAGCAATATCGGTAGATGCAAGAGCAGCACGTACGCGATGTATGGGGATTGCTATGAATGTGACAAGAGCGGGATTGCCGTTCTTGAATCCTATACGAATGAAGATATCAATGTTCTGAATTTCGAGCGGATGAAATGGGGAGGCGTTCGTCTTAACCATATCCTATATTGTCTATTAGATCTGGAACAGCTCCTAGCAGAAGGGACAGTTGACGTTACGAAAGAGGACGTGACCATTCTCAAACATATGCTGACCGCGATAAGAAGCTGTCAGCCCAGCGATGCTGCGCGTCAGTTGGAGAAGAACTTAAGCAATGTGCTGCCATCCAATAAACAGGAACGCGATGTGATGATGGAAATTTTGTCTTATGCGGGTGTGCTGCGAGCTGGTTCGGAGAACAGGCCAGGCAGGGGTGGGAATAACGACTTCTTCGCTGTTGTAAACTGGCGTGGAGAGGATGGGTATTCCGATCATGCGGTTGAGCATTACTTTGGCAAGTGGTTGTATGAATAGGAATCGAGTACATAAAGGAAAGTTGACATTGGACAGATAGGGGGAATCAACATGATCGAAATTACAGAGTCATACGTAGATTCACTCGCTCCGAACGCCTCAGCCATCAAGAATGGACAGGGGCTCGTGAAAAAGCGAAGCTTCGTACAGTTGAACCGCTCAGAGGACGGTTCACTCTTATTTGGGGAATGCTCGGGCAGCGGCAAATCGAATTATCAATGCTCGGCAGACTTCATCCAGCCTGAGAAGCCAATTCTGCGCTGTTCCTGTCCAAGCAGACAGCTGCCATGCAAGCATGCGCTTGGGCTGCTATATGCTTATGTAGGTGGTGGGGAGTTCGCAACTGCGCCTGTGCCTGAGGATATCCTCTCCAAGCGGGAGAAGGCCGAGAAACGCGAAGAGAAGAAGCAGCAGCAAGCAGCGGATGGAGCTGAGCCGAAACCGAAGAAAGTAAACAAGTCCGCGCTGAAGAAGAAAGTTCAGGCACAGCTGGACGGACTGGAGACGTTAGAGAAGCTGGTGCTGTCGCTAGTTCGTGGGGGCATCGGTACGATTGATACGAAGACGATTAAGATGATTCAGGATCATGCCAAGCAGCTAGGGAATCACTATTTGCCTGGAGCGCAGAATGAACTACGCAGATTGGCCTTATATTTATCGAGTGATGACGATCGAGAAACCATCTATACCAATGTAATGGAGCAGTTGACTGTCCTGCATGCCTTCATTAAGAAGGGGCGGAGCCATCTGACCGCGAAGCTGGATGATCCGGAACTGGCACTCGATCACGAGACTACCGTGGAAGAGTGGCTGGGTCATGCATGGCAGCTTAATGAATTGAAGGAATACGGACTGATGAGCGAGAATGTGGAGCTTATTCAGCTCTCCTTCCTCAGCTATGATGATCAGGCTAGACAAGAATATGTCGATCAAGGCTATTGGATGGAGAGAGAGACTGGGGATATTCATCGCACGGTACAGTATCGCCCGTATAAGGCGGCTAAGCAAATGCGCGCAGATGATAGCTTCTTCGAGGTTGCGCAGGTGAAGACGCTCTATCGCTATCCGGGAGAGATGAATCGCAGAGTACGCTGGGATGAACTGATTACCAGAGTAGTAGAAGCGGAAGATGTGGAATGCATGTCTGCACATGCACAGCGTTCGTATGCTGACGTATTCAAGAAAGTGAAAAATCAGCTAAAAAACCCACTCGGTGATAAAAATCCAGTGATGCTGCTTCATGTGTCAGACATAAAGCAGACAGATCAGAATGAATATGTGGTGTTGGATGAAGCGGGTCAACAGATCGTGCTGGATGATGTGTGCGCTTCTCATCATTCCACAGTGTCTCTGCTCCCGCTGCTTCCTGTTGATTGGACGAAGGATGCTGCGATGCTGGTCATGTTCGAGCACAGACTTGCAAGCGAACGATTGCTTGCACAGCCATTAACGATAATGAAGGATGCGGAAATGATCCGTCTCATGTATTAAGGAGGATTGGCCATGAGTACAGCATTGTTGCAAGAGCTTCATCAAGAAGTACGGCGACTGTATATTGCAGGCAGTGATTTGGCAGTCGGCGACTTCCGTCTAAAACGACTGCTTCCGCAGTTTCAGCAGCTAGGAGAGAGGGCCCCCATTTTCAAGCGGCTGGCAGAAGGAATAGCATCATTAATTGAGCCTCCTGCGGGCAAGGAGCAATCCTCGGCGGAGACGCTGCAGGACATTGGAATGCTTCTTCATTCCGTCTTGTATACACAGGGAAGCTCGGCTCCGGCAGGACAAATGACGGACATGGAGAGCTATCCGAGCAATCTGTCTACAAAGCTGTCCTACCGCAAGCTGGCGGCGGTGCAAGAAGCACTAACGACAACAGGCGGAGGACGCTATGAAGTGATCTTGCAGGCATTCGAGGACGGTATGTTCGCGGATCTGCGCTTGTTGCAGTACGCGATTGCAGCCCTTGGAGACCCGTATACGGAAATTGCCGATCTAACTACGGATAAGATTCTTCCTTCCTATGGATCGCAAGTCGTACCACATCTGATGAAGACATTCCAAATCGATGGCGGCAAGCTGGAAGCGAGAAAGCTTCGCGTCATCGGTACCATCGGCGGAGAAGACGTGGCAGCATTTATCTATGAGGCGGCCCAATCTGGTTCGGATGAAGTGAGAGCGACAGCAATCCGATTGTTGTCAGCCTATATTCAATATGAAGAATCAGTTCTTGAATGGACGAAAGAGAAGAAGAAGGCGATTCGGGAATCCGCGTATCATACGCTTGCGCTCTATGGATCAGACAGAGCGGTGGAACGGTTGCATGAAGCGTTTGCCGGCAAGGATATTGAACTTGCCTCAGAAGCGGCAGCTGAATGTGATCATCCGCAGCTGACTGCCCAGTTGGTGCAGGATTTGGATCGTGATTTGAGCGCAGCGTTGGAACTAGCAGACGATAAGAAGAAGCTGGAGGCGGTTTGGACGAGGATCCGATATGTAGTTCGTGCATTGTATGAGAAGCGGTGCGCAGAACTCTACGACGTATATGCGAATTTCGTGGGCCGTTATGAAGAATATAGACCTTTCCAATGGCTGGAGCTGCTCCACACTGTCGCTTGGTATATGGAGACAGAGAATTCGGAAGAGGCACTTGCTCATTTGCGAAAAATTGAAGATCTTGACGTACGCTTTATGTCTTATGCTGTTCGCGCCTCGTTCAATCTGTTATCACCAGAGGCAATGTACGATCACTATGTAGAATCGATGCGGAACAAGTGGAAGATGCAGACGAACAAAGAGATGCAGAGAAGGAAGAAGGAATTGTGCTCCACAATCGAAGCACTGGTACTGTCCAGAGAATATGTTGAGGTTCCTGCACAGTGGAGCTATTCCAACGGAATGATGTCACTATACACGATTGTCATTCAACCACTTCCGCTTATTCTTGCTGCATGGGATGAGCGCTGGCTGGATTGGTTCATTGAGCAGAATGAGCTTGAGCTCGTATGTGCTTTTGCACGGCCGGGACACGAAAGAAGCGCCAAGTTTATGTTGAGGAAGTTGGAGCAGCATCCTGAATTTCGCAATACGTACGCTGGGTTGATTTTGTCTGGATTGAAACGATCTGACGTGCCTGAAGAAGTAATTTGGGAAGCGCTAGTGGTAGCTATCGAGAACAAACGAAATTCGAATTGCTACACATTTGATGGAAATGTGTTTGCGTGCTTATATGAGCTGCCAGCCTCGTATCATGCTCGCTTGTCAGTGGTTCTTCCTACATACAAGTATACGGCTGGTGAACAGCTGCGCTATGTCGTGGAACAGATGGAGAAGAAGCAAGCAGTGATCGCGTCAGAATCGGTATAGCGCTGGTTCCTTCTAACACGGAAATTGAAGAATTGCGGGCGCATTGTCAGAGTTATAAGACAGGTGCGTATAACGAGCTTAAACGTCAGGGGAGATGATGAGATGGCAACGAGCCAACAGCAAATGCAGGATATCATGCGACTCTCAGCCGAGCGCTTGTATGAGGATGAGATTGCGGCACTATGCAAGGCGGACAAAGGAAAGATTCCAACAGGATGGCAAATGTCTCCGCAAGCGGTGCTCACGTTCATCACAGGAGGCAAGGCAGGAAAGACGACAATTACACCCAAATATATCGGCAACAGACGATTAGTAGAAATGGCGATTGCAACGCTAGTTACAGACCGAGCACTCCTTCTGATCGGGGAACCGGGTACAGCCAAGTCATGGCTTTCTGAGAATTTGACTGCCGCCATCTATGGTCATTCCGGACTTGTTGTACAAGGAACTGCTGGAACGAGCGAAGAACATGTACGGTACTCGTGGAATTACGCGATGCTGCTTGCGAACGGACCTACGCCGGAAGCGCTTGTCCAGAGCCCAATTATGCGGGCAATGGAGGCTGGAGGGATCGCTAGATTTGAGGAAATATCTCGCTGCGCCTCTGAGGTGCAGGATGCACTTATCTCGATACTTTCGGAGAAGACAATATCTGTGCCTGAGCTCGGCAAGGAAGTAAACGCGCGCAAGGGCTTCTCCATCATTGCGACAGCAAATACAAGAGATCGCGGAGTCAATGAGATGTCGGCTGCCCTAAAGCGCCGATTCAATATTATTGTGCTGCCAACGCCATCGGATATGAATACCGAGGTTGAGATCGTGAAGAAGCGCGTCCAGGAGATCGCTTCAGCCTATGATTTGCAGACAGCCGCTCCTTCTGATGAGGCGCTGCACAAGGTTGTAACCATATTCCGTGAGCTGCGCAGCGGCATGACGGTTGACAGAAAGGAGAAGGTGAAGTCTCCGGCGGGTGTCATATCGACGGCAGAAGCGATATCCCTGCTCACGAACAGCATGGCGCTTGCAGCAAGCTTCGGAAACGGAGAACTGAGCGATGAGGACTTGGCGGCTGGTCTTCAGGGAGCCATCGTGAAGGATGATGTTAAGGATAAACTCGTCTGGAAGGAATATCTCGACAACGTGATGAAAAAGCGCGGCGCGGAATGGCGCGGACTATACACGGCTTGTAAGGAGCTGAACGAGTGATGAGCGTGGTTGCGGCTTCTGCCGTGAACATATTCGGGGTTCGGCACTTATCGCCTGGCGGTGCAAAGCACATGCTGGATGAACTGGAGCGGATACAGCCTACAGCTGTGCTTATCGAAGGCCCTTCGGATGCGACGCCGGTCATCTGTCATTTGACGAATGAAGTAACGAAGCCGCCTATCGCCATTCTGGCCTTTACGGATGATCTGCCTGTGCGGACGGTCATGTGGCCGTTTGCCGCTTATTCGCCAGAGCTGCAAGCCATGAGATGGGCAGAGCAACATGGCGCACAAGCTGCATTTATCGATCTGCCATCCTCCGTCACGCTTGCTTTGCAGGATACACGGCATCGCGCAGATTCAGCCGATGAGAAAAGTGACAGCAGGGAGACTGTATCAACTGAGCAACGGATACAGGAAGGGGAACAGCGCTCGATTTACGGCCGAATTGCCGAGCTGGCAGGGGAGCCTGACTATGATACGTATTGGGAACGAAACTACGAGCACAACTTGAACCCGGGTGCCTATCGTGAATCTATATTGGCTTTTTCCGCTGAGATGCGGCTGTTAACTGAAGAGACAGAACGACTGACCGATCGCACGGAATATGCCTACAACGCGATCAGAGAAGCATATATGCGGCGGAACATCCAAGACACGATTAACGCCGGCCATGCTCCTGAAAAAATCGTCGTTATATGCGGTGCGTATCATGCTTCTGCACTGGTGGATCTAACGGCAGCGATGACGGATGAAGAAGCGGCGCAGCTGCCGAAGCGGAGCTCGAAGCTTACCCTTATGCCTTATTCCTATTATCGCTTGTCCTCACGCTCAGGTTATGGAGCGGGTAATCATGCGCCTGGCTACTTCCAGATGATGTGGGAGCACATGCTGGACGGCACGCTTGCTGATCTGCCGATGCATTATTTATCGGCAATTGCCCGTTCACTGCGTGAATCAGGGACGCATCGCTCAACAGCAGAGGTAATTGAGGCCGTACGTCTGGCGCAATCGCTTGCCTCCTTACACGTAGGGAGTGCGCCGACCTTGCTGGATTTACGTGACGCGGCACTTACACTGCTCGGTCGCGGGGAACTGTCTGTCATCGCTGAAGCATTAGCGCGAATTGATATCGGAACTGCAATTGGATCACTTGCTGATGGTGTTAGCCAGACACCGATTCAGGATGATCTGAACCGTTGGCTGCGCAAGCTGAAGCTGGAGAAGTACAAGACGACCGTGGCGAGCGATCTGGCGCTTGATCTGCGCGAGAATCGTCGTGTCAGCTCGGAAGAAGCTGCATTTCTTGACTTGAATCGCTCATTTCTACTCCATCGGCTAACTCTGCTTGGTATATCGCTTGCGAAGCAGAAGCCGAGCGCGCAAGAGCAAGCAACCTGGGCTGAGCATTGGGTTCTTCAATGGACGCCGGAAGTAGAAATTGAAGTCGTTGAATCCACATTGCTGGGGGAAACAGTTGAGGTAGCTGCTGCTTACGTGCTTCAGCAGAGGCTGGATGGCTGCGTAACGATTGACGAGGCATCCAAGCTAATCCGCGTGGCCTGCGAGTGCGGCATGCTGACGCAGATGGAAGCTGCTCGCCAAGCGCTGCAGCGGCTGGCAGTGGACAGTCGGGATGTCGTTCAGATTGCGGCGGCTGCAAGAGACCTATCTACGATTATCCGTTACGGTGATATAAGACGTATCGATATGACGCCATTGCTGCCACTGCTGGAGCAGCTGTTCTTCCGCGCTTGTCTGTTCCTGCTCGATGCCAGCAGCTGCAATGATGAGGCTGCCAATACCATGATCATCGCGATGAACGAGTTGAACAGCATATCGCTCGATCATAGCGAACGGGTTGATGAAGCGCTATGGCTGCAAGAATTGCAACACTTGGCAGAACGGGATGATCGGAATCCTCGGTTGTGCGGATTTGCCTGTGCCATATTGATGGAACGCAACGTAATCTCTGCACAGCAATGTGCAGAGGAGGTGTCACGCCGCTTGTCCCCAGGTATCCCAGCAGAGCTGGGTGCGGGGTGGTTCGAAGGATTATCAATGCGCAATCGATATGCGCTGTTGTCTCGCATGACGCTCTGGGAACAGTTGAATGAATATATACTATCTCTTGATGATAGCGAGTTTGTAAGAGCACTCGTCTTCCTGAGGAGAGCATTCAGCACATTCGATCCGAGAGAGAAGGCGATGATAGCAGAGCTGCTTGGGGAATTGTGGGGCGTCCAACCCGAACAGGCCGAAGAGCTGCTTATGGGTGAGTTGAAGGAGGAAGAAGCGAGCATGATTGACGAATTGAATGATTTTGATTTTGGGGACATATAACATGAGCACATTCGCTGAATCACAAGCACTTACACGTTGGCGGCTCATCCTCGGACAGCCAGCGGAGGCGCAGCTCTCCAGCTATTCCATGAATGGTTGTACCCATCTGTCGGAAGAAGAACAGATCATGGATCAAGCATTGGCTGCAATCTATGACGAGACGACTGATTCACAGGGTGGATCCGGCTCATCTGCTGGCGGCAAGGGCGCAGGACTAGGCAAATCAGCACCTCGTTTATCGAAATGGCTTGGAGATGTGCGTTCCTTCTTCCCTGAAGATGTCGTATCGATCATCCAGCATGATGCGATGGAGCGAAAAGGATGGAAGCAGCTGCTGTTCGAACCGGAGGTTCTGGCACAAGTAAAGCCTGATATTCAATTAGTGGGCACGTTGCTGTCATTGAAAGGCAAAATCCCCGAGAAGACAAAAGATACGGCGCGCATGCTTGTACAGGCGGTTGTGGATGAACTCGTGAAGCTGCTAGAAAATGATATACGCCGAGCGGTTACGGGGGCGCTGAATCGAAGACAGCATTCACCGCTTCCGTCTGTAAGCGGCATCGATTGGAAGAGAACCATTACGCGCAACTTGAAACATTATGATATGGAGCGGAAGCAGATTATTCCGGAGCGGTTCTATTTCTTCGACCGCGCGCAGCGCAATAAAGAATGGACGGTCATCGTAGATATCGATCAGAGCGGATCGATGGCGGACTCCGTAATATGGGCGTCTGTAATCGGGTCAATATTTGCATCAATACCATCGTTGGATACACGGGTTGTCGTATTTGATACCGAAGTGGTTGACCTGACAGAACAGTGTGCCAATGATCCAGTTGACATGCTGTTCGGCATTCAATTGGGTGGCGGAACGGATATTAACAAATCGGTGGCGTACTGTGAGCAGTACATATCGGAGCCGAAGAAGACATTGTTCATTATTGTGTCCGACTTGTATGAAGGCGGCAATCGTGGAGCGCTCATTCGCCGGATGAGGGAGCTAAGGGAAGCAGGGGTAAGGACGATGTGCCTGCTCGCGCTATCTGATCAAGGCCAGCCCTTCTATGATGAGAATCTTGCTAAGATTCTAGCGCGGGATGGAACCCCATGCTTCGCTTGTACACCAAGCTTGCTGCCGGAATTGGTTGAAGGAGCGCTAAAAGGGCATGATCTGACTGAACTGGCTAAGCGGGTAGGTACCAAGTGATGTGGTGCTCACAAAGTAATAGACCTAAAAAGGACGGTATGTTCACCGTCCTTTTTTTCATTTTGATTTATGTGCTGGAAGGCAAGATCTCATGATTGCTGAAAATTTGATGCAGGTGATGCTCCATATGCGCCACGTAGTCTTGAATTAACCATTCCAAGGTCGCGATTTGTCCGTCAGGGAGCTTGCAGCGCATATCAAGGCTTGGTTGAGAGCGATGAGTGATCACTCGAAGGACGGCTTGATTTAAGCTGAACCATAATCTGATTACGACTTCGATAGGGGCATTGTTGTACTGCTGCGCGTCAACCCACTGATTCTGACTTCATCTTGCAGCGCTTGAAACTGTTCAGGCACCGTATTCAAGACAGCTTCGAATCTGGCAATAGAATTTGCAATCAAAGTATCCTCTCCTATGGCATTGATTTTCCATCTAGACATCTATATTGTACTGCGATCATGGGTTTGCTGCCATAGAGCCGCTAAGAAATCACTTACAAGAAGTGTTCTCTCGCAGCAGCTCAATGACAGGATCCGTTAGAAGGATCGTTTACGATGAATGGACCAAGCACAGGATGGACCAAAGTATAATGGGAGATATGCGAGATCAGAGGTGAATCTTATATACCTTATTGATTGAGATTGACTGGAAGCTTATGCCTTGATGAGGGATAGGTAAATAAGAAAGGTTGGATACAATGACAACATCGAGTGTATTGAAAGCGATTAAATAAAGGCGGTTGGGGAGTCACGCTGACAATTGTAATTGTATAGTCAATAAAATAAATACGCTATAACTTGCAGGACTAAAAAAGAACAATAGTGATCGAGCTATGTTGTTTACCATTGTGAGCGTGTTGATGAGCAGTTGTGTTACTCACGAGGTTACTGAGGTTGAAGTGCTGCTTTGAGGTGAATGGCTGCGAGTCAATTTCAGTCTGCGGAACAACAGTTGATCCACTCCGAAGCGGCCTGCATTGGTATAGGCGACGAGAATGAACAACGTAAGGATAATCATGATAGGATTGGCGCTGATAGAACCACTTAGTAGAAATGACATATTCATTACAATGCCGAAAAATGCTGCAGTTCTCGTTAACCCGCCTACGATCAGGCCAATACCGACAAGAAGTTCTCCCCATTGAACCATAAGGCTGAATAGTTGGGCATTCGGGATTGCGACATGTTCGAGGAATGACGCCCACCAACCTTGAACTATAGGATTCTCGCCAGAAGCCTTTGCTAGAGCACCTTTCAAAAATCCGCTTGCATCAAAGCCTCCACCAGTCATTTTGTGTAATCCGGCTGAAACCCAGGTATAGCCTACATAAAGCCGGAGGGCCAACAATAGTGCTGCTGCCCACACATTTTTCCGTAAAAAATCAATCATTAATCAATCCTCCTTAATATTCGTTTCATTCCCATATATAGGATGCATAAACACTTTATAGTGCAGGACGCTATTTTGCAAGCCCCATTAGAGCTATTTTTTGCATAAAAGATTGCATTTTCTGCATGAATATAATGATTATCACATTATTATGCGCAATCACTAGAAAAATAGTAGGATTAAGAGAATCGTTTCAGCCGTGCAGATGGGAATCATCTATACTTATGAAGTAGTAAAGCACAGGCTATCTCCTATTGAGAATAGGGGATAGCCTAGCCTCCTAGCCAACGCATAGTTAGAAATATTGTATTTGTAGGATAATACGCACCGATTAACATGCCGCTGCCACAGCCAAGCGCATATGCGCTCAGCTTGCGGCTAACTGTCAGCTTCCATTGCTGAAGTGAGGTATCGGCTTGAAGACGTCTTTCTTCCTCGCGCAGTGCATTCGATGTTGCTGTGAACATGGAG
>NZ_JMDX01000094.1:0-21435 GCF_000935845.1 Paenibacillus sp. E194 | reverse complement strand
ACTTCCCTGCTGCTTCGCAAGCAGGTTGAATGGAGGCATCTTGTACGGCTTCGGAGGCGGCTTTTGGACAACAACTGCCTGCCCTGAACCTTCACCGTCACTGAGCAATCCATCTGTCTCCAAATGGATATCACTCTCATCACCTGTATGCTCATCCGCATGGTTATGCTCAATCTGCCCACGCTTCACGTCTTCCGACTTGTTCTCATTGTTCCAATCATCTTCAATGTCGTCTGCTGCCTCATCAATAGGAGAAGTGTGCGGCTTGGTAAATCCACCGATTGCAACATCCCCTTGGGAATCCGAATCATCAAAATGATCGACGTCCGCAGTTGCTGTAAAATCACGGAACAATGGAGCATGGGATTGTTCGTCATCCTGTTCAATACGAGCAAGGAGTGCGTTCAGCTTCGAAGCTTTGCTTACTGTATTCATAGCAGCGGCTCCAGCCTCTGGCTGTATAGTGTGCTCTTCATTCAATCTAGCTGCGTGTGGCTTGCTTGTATATACAGCAGAACCTTCGTTGTATTCTTCATCATCTTCTTTGGTGGCGAGGAATCGCTTCTTGCTTGCTTCACTGATTTTGCCGAATATCTGCATAAATACAGGTGTTCGGCCTTGTAAATTCTCATCATCTTCTTCATCATCAAGCGCATCATCGAGCATATAATCGTCGTCCGCGTCCTTCTTCGCCGATTTACGCTGCTTGCTTTCCATTCGTTTGCGCTCATTGATACGCGCTTTGCGCTTCTTCTTCATGACAGCCGCGAATTTCTTCACTTGGGTGCGAATCAGCCTCACAAGCTCAACATAGGAAAGCTGTGTAGCCAGCATGAAACCAATGAAGAGCATGACGATGGTGAGTAGTTTTGTTCCTAATGCTCCAAATAATACAAATAAGGTACAATACAGGATTGCACCTATATATCCGCCGCTAATGTCTTTCTGCAGCATCGTTCCAGCCGTGCCTGTATCGGTTGCTTGCACAAGTTCTAAGTTCAAAGCATTATGTATGTCTTTCAATATGTATCCAGCACTTACTTCATCCGTTGCAGTTGGCAAAATACGCTGTTCTACCGCGTGCACGGTACTTATCATCGTCAAAGCAAGAATAATAACCATGATGCCGCTCTTGCGGGAGTTCCAGCCTGAAGGCCACTGGCGTTTAATCATTACCGACAATCCAATATATATGAACACGAGCGGTATGAAAAAGTACCATTTACCAAGCAGCAAGCCTGATATTTTAGATAAGGAGCGCCCGAACGCCGCCCCGCCAGCCAGCGCAATGACGGAACAGGTAATCAGCAATATGCCATAGATTTCGTATTTCAGGCTCTTGCTGAAGGATTGCTTTTTCTTCTTCTTACGGGCCAAAATGCCGTCACCTCCATCCCACATTATAACACAGAACAACCGTTCTTCCTATGACCATTCCATAACAAGGGAATTGAGAAAATAAAAAGACAGAGCCGGGTAGGATCTGTCTAAACGAGACCTCACATCACACAAGATAACACTTAGCGTAGAGGAATAATCGTACCGGGGGAAAACCCCGGATCCAGAAAATCATGCATACTTGTGTCTTTCAGCAATCGTTCGATACGAACCGTCGTATTGTCGACCTGCTGTACAAGCAAGGTGCGTCCCTGCCACTGCATTTCAAAAAAAGACGGCTCCTTGTCTATCCCTTGCAGCACTTGCTCCATCGGAATAATTGTGTGCAGCATTATCCTCGCTCCTTTGCTGGCACATACATTGCCTGTGTACCAGTGTGCTGCTGATTAGTCCCACACTGTCCACCTAATAGCATTGGCTGCTCAGACGTGTTGGACTGATGTTCACATTGATTCGAATGTGCTCCATGTTGGGCATGCTCATGATGGCCTTGATCATGTTGTACTTGTTCATGCTGGGCATGCTCATGATGACCTTGATTATATTGTGCTTGTTCATGCTGGGCATGCTCATGATGACCTTGATGATGATGGCCATGATCATGGTGCCCCCCTTCGAACATCTCTCTGCACGCTTCTCTTCAATCAAGCGATTCAAATGCTCCAGTGCAGTACCAATTCCGCCGACTTCATCAATTAGGCCATGCTTGACAGCATCCTGTCCGATTACCGTCGTCCCTATGTCGCGCGTCAGCTCACCAGTTGTGAACATTAAGTCCTTGAATTTGTGTTCCGAAATATTCGAATGAGCTTTAACGAAGCGAACGACACGTTCCTGCATTTTCTCTAAGTACTCAAAGGTTTGCGGAACGCCAATGACAAGACCCGTTAATCGAATCGGGTGAATCGTCATTGTCGCTGTCTCCGCGATTACACTCACATTGGCAGACACAGCAATTGGCACTCCTATACTATGCCCTCCTCCAAGTACCAAGGTTACCGACGGCTTGGACAGGGAGGATATCATCTCTGCGATAGCCAGGCCTGCTTCTACATCGCCACCAACCGTGTTCAATACGATGAGTACACCCTCAATTTTATGATTTTGCTCCACTGCGATAAGCTGAGGAATGACATGTTCGTATTTCGTTGTCTTGTTCTGTGGAGGCAATACGATATGCCCCTCAATCTGACCGATGATGTTTAAGCAATAAATATTTGACTCACCAGTTGACGGAATCGATGCCGTCCCCAGCTGTTGGATCGTTTCTACCGTTGGCGGACCCTTGGGTAGCTGCTGTGGCTGTCCCTGTGGATCTAAAGGCTGTTCGTTCATCATGTTCCATTACCTCCAATTGACCGGTACAATGCCGTCATAGCATGCTTCACCCTGCGATGTTTTATACAGCTGCGGGAACGCAAAAAGCCGCCGTCCCTACCTTACAGCAGGAACGGCGGCTGATAACGTTCGTGAGCGAGAATGACTGGTGACTGGGATTCCCGCTCACTTCGTTCTATACTTCCATAATGATTGGCAAAATCATCGGACGACGGCGCGTTTGTTCGTACAAGAAACGTCCAAGCGCATCCTTCACATTCGTCTTCAGTGATGCCCATTCGTTCACATTTTCATTCATTAGCTTATGCAGTGTTGATGTGACGATGCGGTTCGCTTCATCAAGCAGTCCTTCCGATTCCCGAACATAGACAAATCCGCGAGAGATGATGTCTGGTCCTGACAAAATCGTACCCTCCTGCTTGCTGAGTGTAACAACAACAACCAAAATTCCGTCTTGGGAAAGCAGCTTCCGATCACGCAATACAATATTGCCGACATCGCCGACACCAAGACCATCGATAAGTACATAACCGGATTGAACCTTAGAGCCACGGCGTGCAACACCATTTGTAATTTCAACAGTATCACCGATATCTGTAATGAAGATATTCTCGCGCTCAATTCCGACTGCTTCCGCCAAATCAGCGTGGTTGCGTAACATACGGTATTCACCGTGAATCGGAATAAAGTACTTCGGTCTCATCAGATTCAACATCAGTTTCAATTCTTCTTGACTGCCGTGACCAGATACATGGACGCCAGTCTTCGATCCGCCATAAATGACATGTGCGCCTAGTCGGCACAATTCATCGACAGTTCTACCTACGTATTTTTCGTTGCCTGGAATTGGTGTAGCTGCGATAACTACGGTATCACCTGGCAGAATATCAACCTTGCGGTGCGTAGAACGCGCCATGCGCGTCAAGGCTGACATTGGCTCGCCTTGGGAGCCTGTGGACAGGATTACTACCCGGTCAGCAGCCATCTTATTCACTTCTTCAGGTTCGATCAGCATTCCATCAGGTATGTTCAAGTAGCCAAGCTCGGAAGCGATCGTGACGACGTTCACCATGCTCCGACCAATGACTGTTAATTTACGGTTTGTTGCATATGCTGCATCAATGACTTGTTGAATACGGTGAATATTTGAAGCGAATGTCGCAACAACTACACGCTGCTCTGCCTTCCGGAAGATATCTTCCAGAACGACACCCACACTACTTTCTGATGGTGTAAAGCCTGGGCGTTCTGCATTCGTACTGTCGGACAGCAGTGCAAGAACCCCTCTCTGGCCAATTTCCGCCATACGCTGCAGGTCAGCATACTGACCGTTGACCGGCGTATGGTCAAACTTAAAGTCTCCTGTATGAACGACGCATCCTTCGGGTGTATCAAGACATACACCAACCGAATCCGGGATGGAGTGGTTCGTCTTGAAAAAGCTTGCACGAATAGCTCCGAGCTGAATTTCCGAGTCAGCTGTAATTAGAATTCGCTTCGTTTCACCTAGCAAATTCGCTTCCCGCAATTTGCTCTCAATCAATCCGAGCGTTAATCTTGTTCCGTATACCGGAACGTTCAAATGCTTCAGTACATATGGCAACCCGCCAATATGATCTTCATGTCCGTGCGTAATCAAGATTGCTCTTACTTTATCTCGATTCTCCGTGAGGTATGAAATATCCGGGATGACAATATCTATTCCGAGCATGTCTTCTTCCGGGAACTTCAACCCTGCGTCTACGACGACGATATCGTTACCGTATTGGACGACGTACATATTTTTTCCGATTTCACCTACGCCGCCCAATGCGAAGATGGACAATTTATCAACGTTGTTTTTCTTCGACAATTGGATCTTAACCTCCTATATTCAGTTGGCCGTCGCACCAATGAACATCCTTCTTTTGAAAAATATACCGCACCCAGTCACTTGATATCCATTATACATGAACAAAAGTAAAAAACACAAGTCGGCGATTTGTCCCCCTATTGTTGCCGAAAAACACAAAACCGATGCTGGATCCCAGCATCGGCTTCGTAAGTGCGCTATTGTGCACTTTGTAAAAGTTCTATTTTCCTATTATTGCTTAATGGATTGAACAAGCTCACGGATCGCTGCAGCCTCATCCGAAGTTGCCTCAACAAGCGGCAAACGGACGCTCCCTACCTCGAAACCAGCTAACTGGAGAGCGTGCTTCACTCCAACTGGATTCGGGCATAAGAATATTCCCTTAAATACGGGGAACAGTTCGAGATGCAGTCTGGCTGCTTCTTCATGTTGACCAGCCAGATAATGTTCAATCATCGCTTTCATCTGTGCACCTACGATATGGCTAGTAACGCTGACAACCCCGTATGCACCAACGGACAAAGTAGGCAGTGTCAAAGAATCCTCACCGCTGTATACTCTGAACGAAGCGGGTGCGCCAGAAACGATCTGCGATACTTGATCAAGACCCGCACATTCTTTCGTAGCAACTACATTGGGCAGCTCAGCCAAACGGAGCGTCGTCTCGACAGAAATACACGATGCAGTTCGTCCTGGAACATTGTACAGCATGATTGGCAATGAGGTAGAATTCGCAATTGCCTCAAAATGTCGATACATGCCTTCTTGTGTCGGTCGACTATAGTAAGGAGCGACAAGGAGGATACCATCAACGCCCGCTTCCTCTGCTGCCTTCGTCAAATGAATGGAATGAGCTGTATTATTGCTACCTGTACCAGCAATAATGCATGCACGTCCATTTGCCTTCTGAGCTGCAAAACGGAATAGCGCAATCTTCTCTTCGTCTGTCAATGTAGGAGATTCCCCTGTCGTCCCACACACAACGATACTGTCGCTCTTCTGTTCTTCAATCAAAGCATTCAGCAAACGCTCGAACTCAGACCAGTTTACCTCATTATGTTCATTGAACGGCGTCACCATCGCCGTAATTAATCTACCAAAATCCACTAAAGACTCCTCCTCCTGCGACATTATGCGCAAGGCCCGGACATCCCTAACGCTGCGTGCTACCGATTCAGATGGAACTTCGCATGCAGCGCTCGCAAAGCCCGAACCATATCTTCCTTGCGTACAAGAACCCAAATCGTTGTATTGGAGTCGGCGGATTGAAGAATCTGAATTTCTTGCTCTGTCAAGGCTTCCACGATGTGTGCCATAATACCTGGCACCCCATTGATGCCTCCACCGATTACAGATACTTTCGCACAACCCGATAACGATTTTGGCTCGAATCCCATCTCTTTGAGCACATGCAGTGCCCGTGGCGCATCAGTATCAAATACCGTATAAACCGCGCCAGAAGGGGTTACATTAATAAAATCAACGCTAATTTGATTTTGTGCCATTGCCTTGAACACTTTTAATTGCAAATCATATACGCCTTCGCGTGATTCAACCGTGATTTGCGTTACATTGCCGACATAGGCAATTCCCGTTACGAAGCGATCAACGATGTCAGGCTGCATATCTCGGAACCCTTCCGGATTCGTAACGAGCGTTCCCTCTTCATCGCTGAATGTAGAACGAACGCGAACAGGCACCTGCGCTTGCATCGCAATTTCCACCGCACGTGGATGAATAACTTTAGCGCCGTGATGTGCCATGTTGCATATTTCTGCATAACTAACGATCGTAAGCGGCTTCGCGTCCTCTACCAGTCGAGGATCTGCCGTTAGGATGCCGTTAACATCCGTATAAATATCGACAATTTCTGCGTGCAGCGCCGCACCCAATGCTGTTGCAGATGTATCACTGCCACCACGGCCAAGTGTCGTAAAGTCACCTGTTTCTGTTTGGCCTTGAAATCCTGTTACGATTACAACCTGTACATCTTTCCACGCATCAACGACCCGATCCGGAGTAACATCCAGAATGCGGGCATTATTGAAGTGGCTATCTGTCTTGAAACCGGCTTGAGCACCTGTTAGCACAGTAGATGTAATTCCCTCACTGTTCAACAAGCTGCATAGGGTTGTAGCCGAGATAATCTCGCCGCAGCACAATAGCATATCCTTCTCACGTGCTGGTAAACTGTCCCCGTTCTGACCAGCCCAATCAAGTAATGTATCGGTCGCATATGGTTCTCCTCGTCTTCCCATTGCTGATACAACCACAGCTAATTGGTAACCCTGCGCCAGTTCCCGACGGATATGGTGTATGACTCTTTCTCTGGCTTCGGGTGTAGACAAGGAAGTTCCACCAAATTTTTGTACTAATATTCGCATTTGTTATTTCCCCCAACTAATGAAGACTTACTGCCAGAACGAAATAAAAGGCTATTCAACGAATCACGCTGTGACCAAGCTGAACACACCTTGTCAAGTAAGACAAAAAGGCAGGAGCGGCCTGCCAATTACTGCTGCCGCTCCGAAGCGATGTACTCTGCGATTTGTACCGCGTTCCATGCAGCGCCTTTCATTAAATTGTCGGATACGACCCACATATTCAATGCGCGTGGCTGAGACAGATCACGACGCAAACGGCCAACGAAAACATCTGGCTTTCCTGCAGATTCGGTAGCAAGCGGGTACTTCTGCTCAGAAGGCTCATCGACGAGCGTCAATCCTGGCGCATTTGCCAACAGCTCGCGCACATCCTCCATTTGGAAGTCATCCTTCAACTCAACATATACAGATTCAGAGTGGCCATATACGACCGGAATTCGGACGCATGTTGCCGTCACTTGAAGGCTATCATCATTCATGATCTTCTTGGTTTCACGGATCATTTTCATTTCCTCGAGCGTGAATCCATTATCTTGGAACTTATCGATTTGAGGAATAGCATTGAATGCGATTTGATGCTTCACGGGCAAAGAACCAACTGGAAGAATGTCTGGCTCAACTTCATTGCCTGCAAGCACTTCTGTAGATTGACGCACCAGCTCGCTAATCGCTTTGCTGCCAGCGCCTGACACTGCTTGATACGTAGATACGATGATGCGGGAAATACCGTAGCGATCATAGAGCGGCTTCAAGGCTGCTACCATTTGAATCGTGGAACAGTTCGGATTGGCAATAATGCCTTGGTGTTCCTTCACTTTCTCGATGTTCACTTCTGGAACTACGAGTGGTGTATTGGGATCCATACGGAATGCATTAGTATTGTCAATACATACCGCTCCGCGTTCTACAGCTGCTGGAGCCAACTCTTTACTAACGTCGCCACCTGCGCTGAACAGGGCAATATCAACACCTTCGAAGCTCTCCGGTTTCGCTTCCTCAACCGTAATTTCTTGACCGCCAAATACGATCTTCTTACCAGCTGAACGTGCCGAAGACAACAACTTCAAAGATTGAATGGGGAATTGACGTTGTTCCAATAATGCAATGATTTGTTCCCCTACTGCACCCGTAGCACCGACTACAGCAACATTATACCGCTTCTGATTCGTCATCTGTCGTTTCTCCCCTCTATACCCACAATCTTTCAAACATCTATATTATGATAATTTGCGTGGTATGCTATGTTCAGTATAAGAACCGTTCAATTAATACCGGTTGAAGCTGCTTGCCTTCTAATGCTGCATAGCATGCTTCTGGTACCAAGTCCATACGCGCCACCAATGAATTCGGCTTCTGCTGTGGATTATCTTGGCCGAACGGAACGAAGTATATGTTCTTGGCTACAAGGAGTTTGGCAATATTGGCTGCGTTTAAACCGAGTCCATCATTAGTCGAAATCGCAAGCACAAGTGGGCGCTGGTTGCGCATTTGTGCTTTGGCTGCCATAAGGACAGGACTTTCTGTCAATGCATTTGCCAGCTTACTCGTCGTATTGCCTGTGCAAGGCGCGATCACCATTACATCCAGCAATTTGGATGGCCCGAGCGGTTCTGCGTCCACAATTGTAGAAATGATATCATTACCAGTAATCTCTTTCAACTGTTTCTGCCAGTGATCGGATGCCCCGAAGCGTGTATCGGTCGTCATGACCGAATGTGATGCAATCGGGATAACGCGCGCTCCAGCATCTACGAAGCGTTTCACCTGAGGCATTACTTCTTCTAATGTGCAGTGTGAGCCTGTCAGTGCATAGCCAACTGTCTTCCCCGTGAAGTTCATTGTCCATTCCCCCGATTCCGCATGTCCTCAAGCAACAGCTGCGTGATACTCTGTGCCAATATTCGTCCAGCAGACTTCGGTGCGACAATGCCTGGCAATCCTGGTGCCAGCATAGCCTTGATCCCCCGCTTCTCCGCGAATCGGAAATCCACGCCACCCGGGAGGGAAGCAAGGTCGATAATCACAGCACGGTTAGGGATTTGCGCTATGACCTGCGCTGTGACTATCATAGTCGGTATCGTATTAAAAAGCAAGTCGATATTTGCCGCCTGACGCGCGAGATCTGCTATGAAAAAAGGCTTAAAACCCATTTCTGTTGCTCTGGCAAAATGTTCATCTCTGCGCACCCCAATCCGCACATTAGCCCCTAATCCAAGAAGGGTGCGTGCCAATGTGAACCCTGTTCTCCCCATCCCAAGAACGACCGATTCAGAACCATGAAGGGTGATATCGGTGTTCTGAATCGCCATCATGATCGCGCCTTCGGCCGTCGGAATGGAATTGTATATTGCAACATCATCCCGATCGAACAATTCAACAAGCGAGAGGCGGTATTTCGCACACAGCTTGCTTAAATATGGTTTGGCCATCCCCGTAAAGACAACACAATGCTCCGGCAGTACCGCAATATGCTCTTCCGTCAGCACCAATTCATCCGATGTAAAGATGGCATGAACCTTCCCACTGTCGTCAGTTCCTACAGCAGGAAGCACAAGAGCGTCCGCCTGCTTCAACAGCTCAATAGAAAGGGGGTGGCGCTGTACACCATGATACGGGTTTTGCAGTTGATCGTACCCAACGATCGTGACACTGGCATCTAATTCAGTCAGCTTATGGATGATCTCAAGCTGGCGAGCATCTCCGCCAATAAACACGACCTGAACTCCAGTCAACATCCTCGCTGATCACTCCTTTCACAAACGTGCACACAACGTATAAAACATCTTATGCGCACGCCTAAAAAGGGTGCAGCCATGTGCAAGCCCATCTCAACATGCAAAAAACGCAGCTGATTTACCAAAACGGTAATTCAGCTGCGTCCTATGTGATCATTATTTTACTTCGTACCGGTATGACCGAAGCCGCCTTCTCCGCGTTCCGTATCATTCAACTCGTCTACCTCGACAAGTTGAATGGAAGGAACGAATTGAATTACCATTTGCGCAATTCGCTCATTGCGCTCAATCGTGAAGTGGGTCTGTCCAAGGTTGGCTAGCAAGACCCTCACCTCGCCACGGTAATCAGCATCAATCGTTCCTGGTGAATTCAAGCAAGTAATGCCATGCTTATAGGCAAGACCGCTGCGTGGACGAATCTGCGCCTCTAAGTATCCAGGCATTGCCATGCAAAATCCGGTAGGCACGAGGGCGCGATGGCCAGGTGCTAATGTAAGCGGCTCTTCTACCGCTGCATATAGATCGAAACCTGCTGCGAATTCGGACATTTTTTGAGGGAGCGGTACATCCTCATTGCCTGGCAGGCGTTTAATTTGAACTTGGTGTGATTGTTGTAACAAGTTGATCCCTCCTGAAAGCCGATATTGCTTTATCATTTGCTCCGACCATAGAACCTGCGAATGGATGGGAAAGCATACGGTTCAATACAAAGGTAACGTCTTCTAGCTTAATCGATTCAATACGAGCGATGATCTCATCCAGCGTGAAATGCTTGCCTAGCATCAGCTCATTTTTCCCTAATCGATTCATTCGGCTGCCTGTGCTCTCCAAGCCAAGGATAAGGCTTCCCTTCAACTGCTCCTTGCCTTTGTGAAGTTCTTCCTCAGATAAGCCCTTCACTGCCAGTTCACCTAGCATATCCAAGGTTAAATCCAATACTTCCTTCGTCTGCTTCGGTGCGGTTCCTGCATAGATCGTGAATAGACCGCTATCTGCATGTGACGAATGATAGGAGTATACAGAATAGGCAAGTCCACGCTTCTCCCGAATTTCCTGGAACAGGCGGGAGCTCATGCCGCCACCGATCAAGTTGTTGAGCAATATCATAGCGTAAAGACGCGGATCTGTCATCGAACAGCCTGGCAGGCTGAGACAAATATGATTCTGTTCTGTCTTCTTCTTATGATATATGAATTCACTATGGAAGCTAGGTGCCGTTAATATGGCCGCAGGCTCATCATTCGTGAATTGTCCGAAGTGCTTCTCCAGCAATTCGATGATCGAGTCATCAAAGTTACCTGCTACTGCAATGACCGTATTCGAGACCGTATAATGATTCTTCATATATGCGCGGAGATGATCTGGCCCCATTGGTGTCAGGCGTTCCTTCGTTCCTAATATCGGATATGCGAGCGGGTGTGTGCCGAAGGCAGCACGAGTAACCAGATCATGCACCGTATCGTCCGGTGTATCCTCATACATCGCAATTTCTTCAAGGATAACATTTTTCTCTTTCTGCAATTCCTCGTCCAGCATGGATGACCGGAAAAACATATCGGACAGCACATCAACCGCTATCGGCAAATGCTCATCCAATACTTTTGCATAATAACAGGTATATTCTTTGGAAGTGAACGCATTAACATTTCCTCCGATCGCATCGAAGGAGTCTGCGATTGCTTTCGCATCAAACCGTTCTGTTCCTTTGAACATCATATGTTCGATAAAATGGGAAATCCCGTTGGTCGTTTCATCCTCATTGCGTGAACCTGTCTTAACCCATATCCCAAATGAAACGGAACGGCAGGTTGGTATTTTCTCCATCACGACACGAAGGCCGTTAGACAGCTGCACTTTTTCCACCGGCAATTCCTCCTCGTCCAAGTACATTCCAAGTATGCCTTTCTAATCCTACCAGAAATCTTATCACCTCTCAACTTCAATCGGAGGCACCCGCTTCTCAGAAAGCGTTTCTCCTACCGTACCTGGTACAATGCCCTTTTGCTTCAATATCCGAATCATTTCCTTCAAGGCCGTACTGGATGGCTCCGTTGGATGCATGAGGATCAGTGATCCCGGTTCTGTCTTCTCTTGAAATCTACGCAGTATCGTAGCCACAGAGGGCTTCATCCAGTCTCTCGTATCAAAGGTCCACAGCACTGTCTTCAATCCGAGTGCATGTGCTGTACGTACCGTCAACATATTGAAGTCTCCTGATGGTGGAGCGAACCATTTATTCTCTACGCCAAGCGTTTGCTTCAGCAATTGCTTCGTCTTCTCAATTTGCTGCGTCTGGTGCCCCTCGCTTAGCTCGCTCATATTCGGATGAGAGTATGCATGATTCTCCATCTCATGCCCCGCCGCCTGAATCCGTTTCGCAATGTCAGGATTCTTCTTCAACCAGCTGCCGTCTAAGAAAAATGTCGCATGCACCTTCTCATCTGCTAGCACTTTCAGCATTGGATCGATGTACTCGTTCCCCCAAGCGACATTGATCATAAGCGCTGCCATCGGCTTATTCGGATTCCCTCGATAGATCGGCTGTGGATCTAGGCTCGTCAAGGAGACCTCCGGCTTCACCTCGCGCATGACCATTTTCAATTCAGCTGAATGATCTTTCCCTGAATTGGCAGTGTACGTTCGCTCAATATCTACTTCCAGCCCATTGTATCCAGGTATTGCCTTCCACACCCGATCAATGCGGGCATTAATTGGAGCAATATATCGTTTGGCTGCTTCCTCCTTAATTCGAGCCATTAATGGATCATTTGCAGCCTTATCCTCTACCCCCGATTGGTAAGCATAGCTCACGGCGAGCTCTGCCTTCTTTTCCTGCAAATAGCTTCTCACATCGGGCTGTGCTACTGCTGCCAGTACGATGACAACTCCTGCTGTTACGGCGAACCATTTCTTTAACATTGGCTGCATCCAGTCCATTCCCTTCCAAGATAGTCCTTTTGATTCTATGCGATTTCGGGACGAGTTATTCGGTCTGGAAGCAATCAATGCCTATCATGCAAACAATACCTATTTTGTGCATCAAAAAAAGAGCCAGAAACCAATCTGCCTCTTTCCTTGCTACATATGTCGCCTTCTCAGGCATGTCTTGCTCGCTGTATCCGACTTAGCTTTGTGGCTTAGACGGACGCGGTCCGCGAGGTGGACGATTGCCGCCCCCTTGTGGTGGTCTGCTGCTGCGTGGACGATCTGTTCCTGCAGTTTCAGAGCTTGCGGAACCTTCTGTCTGTGCAGGCTGAAGCAGCACTTTATGGGACAAGTTGATGCGGCCCTGTTGGTCGATCTCGACAACCTTAACCTCAAGCTTATCGCCAATGTTCACGACATCTTCGACTTTTTCCACACGCTCAGTTGACAATTGAGAAATATGCACAAGTCCTTCCTTGCCTGGAAGCACTTCAACAAATGCACCGAACTTCTCAACGCGTTTCACTGTTCCTGTGTATACTTCACCAACGACAACTTCCTTCACGATACCCTCGATAATTTCACGGGCACGTTCATTGGACTCTGCGTTTGTAGATGCGATGAAGATGCGTCCATCCTGCTCGATGTCAATTTTAACACCTGTTTCCTCGATGATTTTGTTGACGACTTTACCGCCGGCACCAATAACATCACGGATCTTGTCTGGATTAATGTGCATCGTCAAAATCTTAGGCGCATACTGTGACAAGGATTCACGTGGAGTTTGAATAACTTCATTCATTTTACCCAAGATGTGCATACGTCCTGCACGTGCTTGATCCAACGCTTGTGTCAAGATGCTGCGGTCGATACCATCAATTTTTGATATCCATTTGAATGGCTGTAACACCCTCAGCTGTACCAGCAACCTTGAAGTCCATGTCGCCGAGGTGATCCTCCATACCCTGAATATCAGACAAGATGGAGAAGTGTTCTCCGTCTTTGATCAGACCCATTGCAATACCTGCAACTGGTGCCTTGATCGGAACCCCTGCATCCATCATCGCAAGTGTGCTTGCACAAATACTTGCTTGGGAAGTAGAACCGTTAGATTCTATAACTTCGGATACCAGTCGGATTGTATACGGGAATTCGCTCTCTGGAGGAATCACCTTGGACAAAGCACGCTCACCGAGTGCACCATGACCAATCTCGCGGCGTCCAGGAGCACGAAGCGGCCGAGCTTCCCCTACGGAGAATGGCGGGAAGTTGTAGTGATGCATGAAGCGCTTCGACTCTTCCAAGCCAAGACCATCCAAAATTTGCACGTCTCCAAGTGCGCCAAGCGTACAAATGCTGAGTGCTTGTGTTTGTCCACGTGTGAACAAGCCAGAACCGTGAGTACGGGGCAAGAGACCTGTATCACAATCGATCGGACGAATCTCCTCAAGCTGTCTTCCGTCTGGACGAACTTTGTCATGTGTAATCAAGCGGCGAACTTCTTCCTTCACGATATCGTACAAGGTTTCGCTCACATCGCTCATATTCTCAGGCGTTTCCACATACAATTGTTCGAAGTGTGCAGCTGCTTCCTGATTGATTGCATCAATCGCATCTTGACGCGCATGCTTCTCAGGAATACGAATCGCTTCAACGAGACGTTCCTGTGCGAACGCACGAACAGCAGTATTCACATCTGTATCAACTGCATGCAGCTTCACTTCCATCTTCGGTTTTGCTACGATCGCAGCAAATTCTTCAATCTTAGCTACAATTTTCTTAATTTCTTCGTGACCGAACATGATTGCTTCAAGCATAACCGATTCTGGTACTTCGTTCGCTTCTGCTTCAACCATCATGATCGCGTCTTTTGTACCCGATACAACAAGGTGAATATCGCTCTTTTCCTCTTGTTCAACGGTTGGGTTGATAATAAATTGACCGTCGATACGACCTACAATCACGCCGCCGATTGGGCCATTAAATGGCACATCAGACACCGTCAATGCAGCGGATGTTCCGATCATTGCCGCGATTTCTGGTGGGCAGTCTTGATCCACGCTCATAACCAAATCCACGATCTGCACATCATTGCGGAAGCCTTCTGGGAACAATGGGCGAATCGGGCGGTCAATAAGGCGGCTTGCAAGAATCGCTTTCTCACTTGGGCGACCTTCGCGCTTAATGAATCCTCCAGGAATTTTACCTACAGCATATAATCGTTCTTCGTAATTGACAGTCAATGGGAAGAAATCTAGATCTTTAGGTTCCTTCGATGCGGTAACGGTACACAACACGACTGTATCACCGTACTCGACTTTGACTGCGGCATTTGCTTGCTTGGCCAAACGACCCGTTTCCAGGACAAGCGTTCTGCCGCCAAGTTCCATCTCGATGCGGTTCATCGGATCCCTCCTTAAGTGGTTCAGTTTATATTCTTCGTTACTACTCCCATTATTTCCTGCATTTCATTTGAAATACCGTCCTGACGGAAGCTTGTCTACTATCACAATATGTAGCATCATATGCAATCACTAAAAAGCAACCCGGTTGCATGCCGCGATAAGAAGCGGCAATGAACAACCAGGCTGCTTTGGTTCGTGCTATTAACGGCGAAGACCGAGTCTTGCGATCAATGCGCTGTAGCGTTTAACATCTTTGTTCTTAACATAAGCCAACAACTTACGGCGTTGACCTACCATTTTCATCAAACCACGACGGGAATGATGATCCTTCTTGTGTGTACGAAGATGGTCCGTCAAGTTTACGATGTTTTCAGTAAGGATAGCGACTTGCACCTCTGGAGAACCTGTATCCGTAGCGTGCGTCTTATGTTCTTCAATAAGCTGTTGTTTACGCTCTTGAGTCATAGCCATCCTATTCACCTCCTAAAATATGTGTTAGTTTACGCCATTAGCCTCGTCATCGACGGTGAGATCGAATAACCAAGCTATGGACAGGTCGTTTTTCACGACAACGTTATTAGTATAGCATCTCCATCTACAAAAGTAAAACAAGTCTTAGCAATCAATTCGGACAAAGATAGAAGGCTTAGAATATTGTGCACAATATTAAACGCCAATTGTTACTGCAGGCACCTTCTCCATCGTACTTAGACGTTGGCGCGCTTCCTCTGAATCCGCAGTAATCTGTGCAATCAACTCTTGTATGGAGCTGAACTTGCGCTCTGGACGAATATAGCTCATCAGGGCAACCGTTACGGTCTCCCCATATATATCTTGATCAAAATCAAATAGATGGGCTTCAACCGATTGAACGGTTTCTCCCGTCTTGAATGTCGGCTTCAGGCCAATATTCAGCACCCCATCATGCCACGTTTCGTGAACCAGCACCTTCACTGCATATACGCCATTCGCTGGGATGACATATGCTTCTTCTGCCCGGACATTCGCAGTTGGGAAGCCCATCGTACGACCACGGGCGTCACCATGAACAACCTCGCCACGAATGATATACGTTCGGCCTAGCAGTCGATTCGCATTGACAACATCACCTTGCAGCAGACTTTTGCGAATCCGTGTGCTGCTCACCTTCACTGCGGTCTCAACGTCATTATGAGCCGGTATGATATCAACAGTAAAGCAGCCCTTTCCCCATTCCTGCAGCAATTGCGCAGTGCCTTCTCCACCATGACCAAAGCGATAGTCGAAGCCGACAACGACGTGTTTCACCTTCATACGGCAGATCGCTTCTGCGAACTGCTGCGCGGTAACCTTGGCAAATGACAAATCAAAATGTACAACATACAAACGGTCAAGCCCAAGCTGACCCAAAATCCGTTTTTTCTCCGCCAATGGCGTAATGAATTGTTCATACTCCGGCTTGCCGAATACTCCCTTGGGATGTGGATGGAAAGTCATCAGACCTACGGGCAATTGATGCTGCTTCCCGTAGTCCAACGCATGCCGAATAACCTGTACATGTCCCTCATGAATACCGTCAAAATGTCCTAATATTAATACTTGCGGCTGCTCCTGCAGTCGCCAGCTCGAATCATCGAGCGCTGCATGTAATGCTATCGTTTCCATTGTAATCAGAGCCCCTGCGTATTATCGATTTGTGGTTAAACTCCCAATCCAGTTACACGGACAGTAAACCGTAGTTTCTACCTACTAGTATGTTCTCCCTTTCACAAGAGTAGACAAAAGCTAGCGCAAACCGAGTCAACTGCCTGCTCGAATTGCGCACAGCATTATATATTACTCGTTCGGAAGAAATACCTTCACAGGACGCAATACCGATTGTCCCTGTGGAACTTGGAATATCCCATAGAACGTTCCTTGTTCATCATACAATCGAATCGTACCATTCGTCAAAGGTTTCGGTTGCAAAGCGTGTAAAGGAATCGATCGGCCTGTCACTGCATAATGGGCAAACTTCTCAGAAACCTCGATTCTAGGCATACCTGAGATTGCATCCTCCACAGATAGAAGCATCGTTTCAAATGTTCCATCCGCGATAGCCTGCTCAATCTGATCGAAGGTTACACATTGTGAAGGAACAAACCCGGCAGATACCGTTCGAATCAACTTCGCCATTGTAGATGGAACGCCAAGCTTGCGACCGATATCAACACATAGTGTTCGGATATAAGTCCCTTTGGAACACTCTACAAGGAAACGTACTTCCGGTTCAGAGGTGCCTAACTGTATATCCAGAAGATCAATGTTATTGATCGTAACTTGGCGCGCTTTACGCTCCACCGTCTTCCCCTCACGCGCTAGATCATACAGTCGCTTTCCGTCTACCTTAACAGCAGAGTACATCGGAGGCACTTGTTCGATATCCCCGATGAAGGATTGAACCGTCTCACGAATCATCTCTTCCGTCAAATGCGAAGCGTCCGAGCGCTCCAGTACCTCTCCGCTTAGATCCTCCGTGTCCGTTGATACACCGAATCGGAGGGTTGCCTCATACTGCTTAGGCATCTCCTGCAAATACTCAACGATCCGTGTCGCCTTGCCAATACATAGGGGCAGCACTCCGACAACTTTCGGATCCAATGTTCCCGTATGCCCGATACGCTTCTCCCAAATAAGCCGGCGCACTTTGGCAACTACGTCATGGGACGTCCAGTCCTCAGGCTTCCATACGGGTAATACACCATGATAGTTACTCATAAAGCTTGCTTCACCCGTTCTATTACTATGGTAATGACTTCTTCTAAAGTACCAGTAAGCTTGCAGCCTGCTGCTAGGACATGACCGCCTCCACTAAAGGATTTAGCAATCTCAGCCACATTAGCAAGCCCTGCGGAACGCATACTCACTTTAACTCCAGTGTCATCTACTTGCTTAAATAAGAGACCAACTTCTACACCATCGATATTGCGTGGATAATTGACCAAGCCTTCCAAATCTTCATTTAGCGCCCCAGTCTCTTGCATATCCTGAGGAGTCACGTACAACCAGCCAATTCGATGATCCTCGCTAAATGCTAATCTCGACAGGCCGCGCTGTATAAGCTGCATCTGTGCCATCGACATCTTCTCAAGCAATCGATCCGCAATGTCATTGCCGTTAACACCCTGCTTAAGCAGTTCAGATGCGATCGTCATTACATGCGGTGTCGTATTGCTGTACCGGAATCCCCCTGTGTCGGTTAGCAAGCCAGTATACAGTACTGTCGCTACATCTAAATCGAGTGAAAGCCCGTAGGAAGCGATCATATCGAATAATATCTCAACGGTTGCCGCAGCATCCTCTCGGATGACTGCAACTTCCCCATAGTGGTCATTCGTTGGATGATGATCAATATTTAAAATACGAGCATCCTTATCGATCCATTCTGCTATTTTGCCGATGCGAGCATAGTCCGCACAATCCACACAAATAACGGTATCAAATGGCTTAGCAGCAATGTTTTCAAGTTCTGCATGAACGTTGATTTGATCAGAACCCGGCAAATAATTTAGCTTGTTAGGAACTCCATTCTCATTCACCATGACATAGGATTTGTTCCATTGACGAAGCAGCCAGCCTACCGCCAACGTTGAGCTTATCGCATCTCCGTCAGGCTGGACATGTGCAACCACAAGAAAATGATTGCCCTCTTGAATAAAGTTTCTAGCTCTCTCGATCTGCTGTGCATAAGATAGCGTCGTTAGTCCAGTCATTAATAACCTCCATACAGACAAGTGAATCGAGCCTTGGCCCGATTCACTTGTGCGTTCTTATGCTGCTGACTTAGTTATTGTCGCGACCGCGAATTTCACCAAGCAGCTTTTCAATATGGCTACCGTATTCGATTGAAGAATCGATCTTGAACAGCAGCTCTGGAGTATGACGAAGACGAATTCGCTTGCCAATCTCGGAACGAAGGAATCCGCTCGCCTTCTCCAATGCTTTCATGGATTGTTCCTTTTGTTCTTCATTGCCCATGACACTCAAGTACACTTTGGCTTGTGACAAATCGTTCGTTACATCAACGCCTGTCACCGTAATGAAGCCGATTCGAGGATCCTTAATCTCGGTTTGAATCAACTGGCTAAGTTCCTTCTTCATCTGCTCGCCAACACGTCCGGAGCGAAAGTTCGCCATGGGAAACACCTCATTTCATATATAGCTTACAACATCATCTGAATGAAACCATTCTATTTGCGTTCGATGGTTTCCATGACGAAGGCTTCGATGATGTCGCCTTCCTTCATGTCATTGTACTTCTCAAGCATAATACCGCACTCGTAGCCTTGTGCAACTTCCTTCGCATCATCCTTGAAGCGCTTGAGCGAGTCGATTTTACCTTCGTGAACAACAATGCCGCCACGAACAAGGCGTACTTCTGCAGAGCGGGAAATCTTACCTTCTGTAACCATACATCCTGCGATTGTACCGACTTTACTGATTTTGAACGTATTGCGTACTTCAGCATGGCCGATCACAACTTCTTTGTATTCTGGGTCAAGCATACCCTTCATCGCCTGCTCGATTTCTTCAACAATCGAGTAGATGACACGGTGCAAACGAACATCAACCTTCTCTTGGTCAGCAGTAATCTTCGCTTGTGCATCTGGACGAACGTTGAAGCCGATTACGATTGCGTTGGAAGCCGTCGCCAAGATAACATCCGATTCTGTAATTGCACCGGCACCGGAATGGATAATCTTAACACGAACGCCTTCTACTTCAATCTTCTCGAGAGAGCCACGAAGCGCCTCAACGGAACCTTGAACGTCACCCTTGATGATTACGTTCAATTCTTTCATCTCGCCGTCTTTAATGTGCTTGAACAAGTCATCCAATGTTACACGAGTGTTCGCACCCAATTGGCTCTCTCTATATGTTGTCGAACGCTTCTCAGCAATGGAGCGAGCCTTACGCTCATCATCGAACGCGACGAACATATCGCCAGCTTGTGGAACATCTGTAAGACCTGTAATTTCGATCGGTGTAGATGGGCCTGCTTCTTTCAAGCGACGACCACGGTCATTCACCATTGCACGCACACGGCCGAAGCATGTGCCTGCTACGAATGCATCTCCTACTTTCAGCGTACCTTGTTGAACGAGGACGCGAGCAACTGGTCCACGGCCTTTGTCCAGCTCTGCCTCAAGCACCGTACCGCGAGCATCCTTATTCGGGTTCGCCTTGAACTCGTTCACTTCGGATACGAGCAGGATCATTTCGAGCAATTCTTCTAAGCCCGTACGCTGCTTCGCAGAAACGTTAACGAAGATAGTGTCTCCGCCCCACTCTTCTGGAACCAATTCATATTCAGTCAATTCTTGCTTTACACGATCGACATTGGCTTCTGGCTTATCGACCTTGTTAACAGCTACGATGATTGGGCAGTTCGCTGCCTTTGCGTGGCTGATTGCCTCTACCGTTTGAGGCATAACACCATCGTCAGCAGCAACAACGATAATCGTAATGTCGGTTACTTGTGCACCGCGGGCACGCATCAACGTAAACGCTTCGTGGCCCGGTGTATCCAGGAACGTAATCTTCTTCGAGTTGAACTCAACTTGGTATGCACCAATATGCTGCGTAATACCGCCTGCTTCTCCACCCGTAACGTTCGTCTTGCGGATCGAATCAAGCAATGTCGTTTTACCATGGTCAACGTGACCCATAATCGTAACAACTGCTGGACGTTCAACCAAATCTGCTGCATCTTCTTCTTTTTCTTCTGTTTCCTCGAACGGATCTTCGGATACAGGCAGCTTCAAATCAACTTCAACCTTGAATTCGTCTGCAATCAATTGGATTGTATCCAAGTCTACTTCTTGGTTGATTGTTGCCATAACGCCCATGAGCAAGAACTTCTTAATAACCTCGGAAGCGTCTTTATGAAGCAATTTTGCCAATTCACCTACTGTCATTGCACCGCGTACAATAATCTTTTTCGGCGTATTGTCAATTTTCTCACGCTGTACCTGCTGTTGATTATTTCTGCCTCTGTTCTTGCCGCCGCGGCCGCGCATGCCTCCGCCATTACGGTTGTCATCGAAGCGTCTCTTATTATTATTATTGTTGTTTCTTGATTGATTTCTTCCACCGGAGAAATCCTCACTGCGCTCACCGAAGTTTCTGTTCGGACGCTGCTGAGTGCCTTGACCGGTACGAGCTTGATCACCTTGACGCTGCTGACCGCCTTGTGCAAAGCGCGCTTGACCGCTGCTTTGTTGGCTGCCTTGACTTGGACGGGATCCGCCACCTTGACCTGGACGTTGTTGTCCGCCTTGGCCTTGGCCTGGACGGGATCCGCCACCTTGACCTGGACGTTGTTGTCCGCCTTGGCCTTGGCCCGGGCGTGATCCGCCACCTTGACCTGGACGTTGTTG
>NZ_JMDX01000093.1:0-21459 GCF_000935845.1 Paenibacillus sp. E194 | reverse complement strand
AAAGTGATGACAGCAAATGTCACGATATATGAGCAAGGAGATTACATATATGACAACTTATAGAATTGATTGGAAATGGAAGTTAATTATTGTTTCTTTCATTATTGTTGTACTATATTTTTGTATCGATTTCGTGCTTATGAACAGTCCGCATGCAGCAGGTCAGGCCAGGAGCAATTACTATACAGCAGAAAAACGCCAAGCTGTTCAGGACAATGTGAAAATGTATAAATGGGCGCGGGATGAAAGGGATGCAAGCATAAGAAGGGCGCAAAAATATATAGATTTGAGCTACGAAGAGCTATGGTCGATGATTACCACGCAGGCCTTGCCGAGAAGCTATGATGTGAATGAAGAGTTGGGAAGTGTGATAGGTGGTCAGAAGGGCCCTCGTGATGACCGTCAAAGCTACGAAATTGATCCTGTGGCGCAGCCGTGGAAAGTAAAGGATAAATCGAATGGAATGATGTTCCCAACGAATGATTTTGCTTCATACTACCGGAGCGGATTAGATGATAAGGGAGGATTTGATCCGAAACGCGCTGACCGCAAATATTTAGTGAATAGGCTGTATCCGGACAAAGGCACGGCATTTGGCGTCGATGACGGCAGTGGGTATGTTGATGAAAAAGGCAACAAGTTTACGTTCATCGCGTTCTACAATCATTGGGTATGGAATCAGTGGTTAACTGATGCATTGCGTTCGCTGCGTGAAGCCTACTTATATACGGGAAGTGAGAAGTACGCTTATGGCGGCCTGATTCTATTAGATCGTGTAGCCGATGTGTATCCTGATATGGACGTCTCCGTATATCGGTGGGAGGATGGGTTCAAAAATGCGCACGGCGGGACGGGACAGGGAAAAGTATTGGGATCAATTGCTGAAGTTACACTGACGGAGCAGCTGCTCCTCAGTTACGATGCCTTTTTACCCGTACTCCAGAAGAAGACTGCTCCATACTTGTCCTTTTTGCAAAAGAAAGCCGCTCGTTACAGCCTTCCCTCATCGAAGGGAACAGCCGACAGTATAAAGCAAAACTTTGAGAATCGTATCATTCGTCAAATTGTGCCTGCTGTCAAGAAAGCGCAAATCTCAGGCAACTTCGGATCTCATCAGAATGTGATTGCACTAGCGGCTATTACCTTGGATCAGCTTCCTGAATCTGCGGAGTGGATTCAATTCGCACTGCAGTCAGGGCAGTTGGAGCGTGTAGCGGGCGGCGGATGGAGAATAAGTGGCGGGGGCGTCTATGACGTTCTGGCGAATCGTATTGATCGCGATGGCTATGGTGATGAAGCTTCACCTGAATACAATGTGACCTGGTTGGAACGAATGAACAGTTTGGCGGATATTTTGGACAGCTATGAGCGCGTCCCAAGCGCGGATTTATATAAGCATCCGAAGGTGAAGAAGATGTTCTATGCCTTTCTTGATCTTGTGATGCAAGGCAAGGACACACCCAATATCGGGGATTCCGGCTCGATAGGCAAAGATAATATTTGGGCGAAGCGGGACTTGGTATGGAGGGCATTTGTTAAATATCGCGATCCTTTATTTGCCCAGGCAGCATTTCTATTGAATGGAAACCGAACGGAAGGGATTACAAATGATTTGTTTCAACCGAAGATGGAAGCACTGCTTGCTCAGTTCCGGAAAGTCGTACAATCTCAGGGCAGCTATAAGTTCAAAAGTATCAATTTAACGGGATATGGATACACAGCTTTGAGGCATGGGGACATTGAGGCTTGGCTGTACTATGGGCGAAATGGTACATCCCACGCTCATCGGGATGCGCTGAATATCGGGTTATATGGGTTCGGTCTAGATATGGCCCCGGATCTAGGTTACGTGACCTTCGCTGACGATAACATTTTGCGCAGACGCTGGGAATCGAACACCATATCGCATAATACAGTTGTGTTCAATAAGGAAGGACAGCAGCCAAATTCATGGGTTGGCATTCCACGTCATTATGATGATGGCAAATACGCCAAATTAATCGATGTGGAGGCGCCCTATGCGTACGAGGGGGCTGACGTATATCGAAGGACGTTCGCTCTTATTCCCATTGATGATCGGCTTGCCTATGCCGTTGATTTCTTCCGCGTCAAGGGGGCGGGTGAACAAGTGTCAAGCTTTCACGGCATGGAAGGAACGGTCGAGACAGGTGGGCTGAAATTAGTGGAGCAGAAGTCAGGCACGTATGCTGGCGAACAGATTCCTCTTGCAGATCCCGCCTATTCGGAGCAGAGCAAGAGCGGATATAACTATTTGTACAATGTCCGTAAGGACAAGGATCCGATCGGCCAGTTTTATGCAGAGTGGAAGTCGGCGAAGTCTGTGTCATATAACCGCGCACAGGTGAAGCCGAATTTGCGGGTTACGATGCTTGGTTCGTATACAGATGCAGCAGTTGCCCAGGGAGATCCACCCCAGAATAAGCCGGGGAATCCTCGGCGACTCGATTATTTATTAACACGGCGTCCTGGCGGGGAGAGCTTGTTCACTTCGATTCTGGAGCCATTCGCGAAGGAACGAACGATCAAAACAATTCGAAGGCTTAGCGTAACCCATGAAGGCGCGGCTGTTCCTGAATGGGAAGCGATGGCCATTGAGGTTGCCCTCCAAAATGGTCGGAAAGATACGATTATTTGCAGTCTGGAATCGAATCGGGAATACCGATTGGAGAACGGACTGTCATTCAAGGGCTTTTTTGGACTGACAAGTATGTCGTCTAAGGGTGCGAAGGTTCAGTATGCACACGATGGAACGTGGCTGCAGAACGATGGCAGCAAGCAGGAGCTCAAATCGGAAGCAGAGCGCTTAGTAGGGAAAGTTGCTGGATTTACAACAGGGTGGAGCCTTGATAATCGTTTGGAACTCAAATTTGAAAATATGGCATCGTTCGATGTGAAGAAACTAGTTGGTGCTACGGTGTATGTTGACAATCATTCGGTGACTTCATCGAACTCTGCAGCTGTACGGAATGCGGCTTATACGATTAAGAGTGTAATCAAGCAGGAAGGCAGTCATGTGGTCGTCAGTCTTGGCAATACGACCTTTATTCAACAACAGATCGGCGATAGATTCATCTACGATATTCAGGCAGGACAGTCGTTTGTTATCCCTTTATCGCAAGTACGCCAATTTTAGCGGAATGACAAAGGAAGGTTACGAGAATGAATATTATCCATACTGCGATCAAGCGCTGGCGCGTGCTCACCGGCCAGGGATCCTTTGTTAAGAACGTTATTATTATGCTTAGCGGAACGGCTGCCGCCCAAGGAATAGGGATTATTCTATCCCCCCTCTTGGCACATTTGTATACACCTGAGCAATACGGTGAGCTGGCTGTTTATATGTCTATACTGGCGATTTCTGTTTTGTTCGGAAGCTTGGGGTTTGAACGAGCGATACCGATGGAGGAGGACGAAGAGCATATCCCCTATATCGTAACTTTTTGTTTTTTGCTTCTCGTTCTTCTCACCGGTGTGTTCTTGGCAGCGATTATTTTGTTTGCGCCGATGATAACTGATTCGTTCAGAATTGGAATGATCGTGTACCTGCTTCCTATATCCTTCTTCGGTTACGGCCTCTATAATACGTTAAATTATTGGGCGCTCCGAACGAGAAGCTATGGACCGCTAGCCAGAACGAAATGGGTGCAGGGGATGGGGGGAATCCTTATCCAGTTGGCTGCTCCGTTCGTCGGATTGGGCAGAGTCGGGCTCGTATTGGGCGAAGTATTTGGACGTGTAGCAGGAACGGGAACACTGTACACGTTATTTCATAAGCAATTCCGTCCAGGCCAATGGGCCCGTCAAGCGAATTGGAGCATTATGAAGAAGATGGCCAGCCGATATCGCAAAATTGCGCTGTATGTGACTGGATCAGGAGTATTCACCTCGATGACACTCCAAATGCTGCCGCTCTTCATGGCGGGGTATTACGGGTTGAAGGAAGCGGGCTCTATCGCTCTCGTTGATAAGGTGCTGGGAGGGCCGATACTGCTGCTGAGCATGTCTATCTCGCAAGTGTTCTACGCGGAATCGATGAAGCATGCACGCGAGAATCCGCAGATGCTCGAGCAACTATTCCGGGATACGTTTCGCAAGCTATGTCGAATTGGAGTAGTACCTATTCTTGTAATCGCGGTTGTTGGCCCTCCGTTATTTGTATGGCTGTTTGGTACTGCTTGGGAGCCTGCTGCCAAATATGTGCCGGTCTACGCGCTATTGTACGGTGTTAATATTTTGTTTTCTCCGGTATCCGTCATTTTAGAATCCCTTCGCCTGCAGCATTGGAATTTTTGGTGGACGGTTACTCGTTTTCTGTCATTGGCGCTAGGTTTGCTAATTGTCGTATGGCTGCAATTGTCCCCGCTGGCGGCTGCCATCTTGCAAGCCGTGATATTGGGCGTATTCTATTTGATTATTTATCGAATGAGCGCTATTGGCATAAGGAAGCGAAAGGAAGAGTGGATGAATTCCGCTGCAACAGGTGGAACCGATACGACAGTGAATGAACGAGGTGATAGGATTGAGGGATGACATGACAGTTGAGCAGCTTGAAAGAGAGTCCTTGACAGAAAAACGAACGGTTGATATTACGGACATCATGTTGCAATTAGGCATTATGCGTGCAAGGTGGGAATGTGCTGCGAGTCATTCTGTTGTTCAGATTGTACAAGAGGAATATCATGACGAATAATTGGTCTGCGTATCCGTCGCAACTATTCATTATCTTGCCCAAGCCGGTTCCAGTTCTGATGACAATAGATCGCGTGCATCAGGAGCCTGTTCATCACGCGCGAAGCTGTGAAGTTATGCTTGTCGGGCTTAGCCCGAACTGCTTAACGATGATTACTCATTTGAGCTTGCCAATATCGAACCATTATTCATTAGCATTTACATGTGATTTTGACAACGACCGTATGTCCATTCGCGGAAACGTTGTGTGCAAAGAACGGAAGCATGAACAAGAACATGTTGAATATCAATACACCGTCAAATTTATATTAACCCCTCAGCAGAAAGCAATGCTTACCTCACGACTAAACATTCAACTTACGAAGGCATGTCCGCATTATTCCAAAATGATGAATACGTATAATCAATGTTTTTTGTATAACCCCGATCCTGCTTTGGCGCAGGTCCAATGGTTCGGCTGACCGTAGAACTGGAATCATCCCGAATATGTGATTGATGGATATATGTTGCATTTTCCCCACATTGAATGTCAATAAGAGGGCGAACGGCATAGAATAGTAATGAGTGGGCGAAAAGCCTCTTCAATCAGTCACGAATTATCTCTCGAAAAGGGAGTTGTCAGGATGAAGGTCAGTCAGACAAGATTACCCGAAGTACTTCTTCTCGAGCCGACTGTGTTCGAGGATGAACGCGGATTTTTTATGGAGAGCTATCACGCACATAAGTGGGAAGAGCTTGGTTTAGATTATCCGTTCATGCAGGATAACCATTCCTTATCCGTGTGTGCTGGCACACTGCGAGGTCTTCATTATCAGTTGGATCCTTATGCGCAGACGAAGCTGGTACGGGTTGCATGCGGGGCCGTCTATGATGTTGCGGTCGATATTCGCAAAGGCTCTTCGACGTTTGGACAATGGGTTGGTGCTATCTTAAGCGCATCAAATCATCGGCAGCTTCTCGTCCCGAAAGGCTTTGCACATGGATTCTGCACGCTCGTTCCGAATACAGAGGTTCTATATAAGGTGGATGCTCCCTATCATGCGGCATCCGACCGAGGGATTGCATGGAACGATCCAGCGCTTCATATTGACTGGCCTGTAAGCAAGCCCATCTTGTCCGAGAAGGATGCCAAGCATCCGATGTTAGAAGATGCCGAGCTTCCTACTTGGAAGGCAGCCCCCAATTTTTGCAATAAGGATGGTGCTGCCGAGTGAACAAGGAAGAGATGAAGGTGCTGGTTACAGGAGCAGGTGGACAACTTGGAATGGAGATGCTGATTGTGCTGCATCGCCATGGCATATCGGCAGTTGGCTACGGACATCAAGATATGGATGTGGCGGATGCGGAGCGAGTGCGGACGGTGATGGAGAAGGAGCGCCCTACACATGTTATCCACGCTGGGGCGTATACGAAGGTAGACTTGGCTGAGTCGGATTCTGACACAGCGTATCGAATTAACAGCTTCGGGACGCGCAACGTGGCCGAAGCGGCTAACCGTATTGGTGCAGCACTTGTATATATCAGCACGGATTATGTATTTGATGGAAAGAGTGACTGCCCATACAATGAGTTCCATTCTGTTCGTCCCATCAATATCTATGGGCGTTCGAAGTGGGAAGGCGAGAGATTTGTACGAAATCATCATCCTGCTGCATTTATTGTACGCACCTCTTGGGTTTTCGGCTTGTATGGGGACAACTTCGTCAAAGCGATTCTAAGGAAGGCACAGACGGAACAAGTGCTGCAAGTCGTTAATGACCAAGTTGGGTCGCCTACGTATACGCTTGATTTGGCGGAGAAGATAGTCGAATTGCTCTACACTAGCAAATATGGAACCTATCATATTACGAACAGCGGAAGCTGCTCGTGGCATGAATTCGCTACAGCAATTATCAAGGAGGCAGGCTTGTCTACGATCGTACGCGCGGTGCCCACCTCTCATTTTCCAAGGCCTGCTCGCAGACCAGAATATTCAGTGTTGGAGCCACTAGCGTTGAGGCTTAATGACTTCCCGCTGCTTCGACATTGGAATGAGGCAATACGGCATTTCTTGCAGAAGGATGCTCCTCCCGAGAAATAGAGTGGTAATAGGGTGAAAGGGTAGATCGCCCAAGTGTAAGATGGATCTCGTTATTCGTTGTTTGCTTGCGCGATCTGGCCGTCCGGTTCAAATTTGCACGAACGATCAAGGTGAATAGGAGGGGAGCAAGGGGAGGGGAGATTGTTTGATAGTACGAAGGAACTCATTGCGAAGATGGCACAAGGTCGTTCTTATCTTACTGGGAGCTATGATATTAATTGTATCTACCGTTCTTCTTATCGTATGGAATACGTTGAAGGGAACGGCTGATGCGATGTATGAACCGCTCCCGGAAGGAACGAGAGGGCAATTACTGGAGCAGCCGACATCTGATTCGACGAAGCATGCTTTGCGAGATAGGAACGAGACAGTGCCAGCATCGACACAGGCAGCTATGGGTCTGCCGAATTTATCCGAGCAGAGCCCCTTCACGCTGCTCCTGATCGGAACGGATGAGCGGCCTGGCGATAAGGGGAGATCTGATTCGCTAGCCCTGGTTCTGGTTCACCCGCAGAGTAGTACCTTGTCCTTGCTCAGCATTCCTCGTGATACGAGGACGTCAATCGTAGGCCACCATACGGTTGATAAAATCAATCATGCCTATGCATTTGGCGGTGTTCCAATGACAGTTGCCACGGTGGAGCAGCTCTTTAAGGTGCCTGTTCACTATTATGTAAAGACGAATATGAATGGGTTTGTATCGATGATAGACGCACTGAACGGCATAGAAGTAGAGAATCGCTTAGCGTTCTTGGACGACGGTATATCTTTCCCGAAGGGCAAGGTGGCATTGCAAGGGAGAGAAGCTCTCGTATATGTTCGGATGCGCAAGCAGGATCCAGATGGCGACTTTGGCCGCATGCAGCGACAGCGCCAAGTGCTGCAGGCGATACTGAACAAGTCAGCCCAACTTGACTCTGCAGGACATTGGATGGATTTACTCGCACAGGTAAAGGAGAATATCCGTACAAACCTGCAATTTGACGATTGGAAGCAGCTGATGCTTCATTATCGGCCACAATTGACGAAAGTGGAGCAGCAGGTGCTGCAGGGGAAGGGGAAGATGATCAATGGGATCTACTACTTCCTCCCTGATGAAGAACAATTGCAGAAAATAACTGAGTCGATACGCAACCAATTGAAGGGGTAAGCATAAGAATACATAATAGAAAGAGAAGCAAGCGGTTATCCCGCTTGCTTCTCGCTTTCTTTATGACTAGATGCATTGCCTGCCTCTTGTCGGTTCCCCTTGCCGCCTTTCTTGGATGAGCTAGCTTCGGATGAACGTTCCATGAGGCTTGTTCCATTCAACAATCCGCCTTCCTGGATTAACAGCACTTCCGATAGACAATTGCCGCAGACTTGCCCCGTTGAGGAAATTACTAATTTACCGCTTGCGTGAATATCGCCAACTACGCTGCCTGCTACAATAATATGATTGGCGGTAAGGGTAGAGTGTGCTTCTCCATGTTCCCCAATTGTAATCGTGCCACTGCAAGTCACTTCTCCTGTGAACTTGCCGTCAATGCGGATGTTTGCCTCGCAGCGGATAACGCCTTCTAATTGAGTCCCAGGTGCGATATACGTGTCACTGTGCTTCGGTTGTTGTGATGAGCGACGGAGCATGCTCGCATAACCTCCTTGAAATGGATCGGGATGACGAAGCTAGGATTGATAAATCGGATACGAGTCGGCACGAGTGCTGAGAGACGTCAATGGTTCGCTTGAACGTCTGGTGCGAATAAGAGGAGTGGGAATAGATTTCTTGGAACTTGTAGTCTCATACAGAGCGTTGCGTACATAAGGAAACGGATCGATCGGTTCGCCGCGCTGTACAATTTGAAAATGAAGATGCGGTCCTGTACTTCGTCCCGTATTCCCAAGCTTGGCAATACGGTCGCCTTTCGCCACTGTGTCATTTACGTCGATGAGGATCGACTGTAGATGCATATACCAGGTGTCCAGTTGATTGACATGGCGGATGACGATATAGTTGCCGCGAGCTGGCTGAAATCCGGCCTCAATGACCTTGCCGTCAGCTGCGGCATAGACGGGGTCGCCCAGCTCGCCGCCGATGTCGAGTCCCGCATGGAAGGCGGCTCGGCCATGCATTGGATCTTGGCGATAGCCGAAGCTGGATGTGATGCGGCGTGACTTCGTCGGCCAGATGGACGGCGTTCCTGCGATCGTCGATTGTCTGTTCTGTGCTTGCTTCAAGGTAGTCGGAACAGAACGCTGCATCGTATTCAACATGTCACTTACTTGCTTGAGATCGATGCGAGAGCGGTTTGCCAAATTCAGAATTTGATCCGTGCTTGCCTCGATGTCTTCGCCGCCAACCTGAATGCGTTCATTCCAACCAGAGGATTGTGAGGGGGCGGATAGCATAGCTGAATGTTTGGATGCATCCGAAGGAGCGATGTATCCTTCGACGAACTGCTGAAGCTGCTTCTCCAGGGAACTCATCTGCTCCAATTGATCTTTGACGGATTCTGCTTGGGAAGACAAGCGAATGACTTCATTTTTCAGAAGGCGAATGGCCTCGTCTTTGTCCTTAACGGTGACGTCCAAGGCCATAGTCTGGGAAGTCACTTGTCCCTGAAGCTCTTGAATATGTGCGGTAGATTTCCACTGCATAGCCAGGAAAAGTCCGGATATCGATATGACTGCCGCAATCGGGACGGAGACAACTAGCATTTTCGATACACTGACCTGCTTCACTGCTTGATCTGCATCACGAATGACAAGCAGTGTCATCGATCCATTCCACCAATGCCGTTTCATCCTATCACCTCAACTTTAGACGCGTCATCAAGCATTCTCCCTTCCCGGGTTAGCTTGCTGCTCGCGCACGATTCGTATGCTCGTAAGAAAGTTGTCTATTGATCTCTATTCAACGATTCCTCAAAACATACCTTTTTTCGTGGACGCGTCACTTGTTCTCTGTCTTGGTTGGCGCCAAAGTTTCAGAAGAAGTAGAGCCTTGTTGTGGATTTCGATAGCTTCCGGCTTGCAAATAGAGTGTTACAGATCGTTGTTCTCCGGTCGTACTTTCTTCTTGCTTGACGACATACCCTTCCCCGATGATGGTGGCTTTGCGATCAAGCAACTGACAGATGGTAAGTGCATCTCGCAGCGACAATCCGGCAAGCGAAGGGAGGGGAATGTCCTTCTCCTTGCTTGTTAGTAAATAGACTGGCTGCTGTTCATACAGCTCTTCACCCTGCTGCGGATATTGTTCAAGCACTTGCGTACCTTTTCCAAGCACAACGGCGTGCATGCGTCTATCTTTGATAGCCTGCACGGATTCCTTTACCGGTTTTGATTTATAATTTCCTACGACGGCTGTATTCTTCGCTTCCACTGTGCTGTTGTACTTTACCGGTGGTTCAGAACCTTCATCGTTAGTAGGGAGTAGACTTGGATCGGGCTTAATCCCCATATATTGAAGCGTACTGAGCATGATCGAGCGGAAGGCGGGCATAGCGACCTGACCACCCAGGGTGAAGTCACCCCCAAGATCGGGCTCATCCACTACAATCGCGACGACAGCCTTCGGGTTATCGGCAGGTGCGTAGCCAACAAATGAAATAAGCCAATTTCCTTTTTATAGCCTCGTTTGGCTGGTTTCTGTGCAGTTCCGGTCTTGCCGGCCACCCGATAGCCATCAATGATAGCGGGTTTGCCTGTACCTTTTAGGATAACTTGCTCTAAGCGCTCCGTGACCTCTTTGGCAGTGGCAGGGGAGACGACCTGACGTTCAGTCTGAGCGTTGGGAGTGGAGTCATCCTTCAGGATGCTCGTCTGCATCCATCTCCCACCGTTCGCGATGCTGGCATAAGCGGCAGCAAGCTGGAGTGTATTTACGCGTACACTACCTTGCCCGAATGTCGCGGTTGCAATCTCGGAAGGACGCTCAAATCGAATAAGAGGCTCTGCCTCTCCACTTAGTTCGATGCCTGTTGGATATGTAAATCCGAAGCGGTCAATATAGTTGTACAGCTTCTCCTTACCAAGCTTCTCCAAGCCTAGTTTGACGAAGGCGACATTACTTGACTTCTCCAATCCCTGCTGATAGCTGATCGTTCCCCAGCCATCTTTCTTCACATCGTGAATAATGTTGCCGGGAACCTTGATCGAGCCAGAGACAAATGTATCGTCCGGTCGGAATACGTTCTCCTCAATTGCAGCTGCAAGCGTAACGATCTTGAACGTTGATCCAGGCTCGTATCCGAAATGTAAGGTATCGTTCGTCAAAGCGCCAATATTCGATATATCCCAGTATCGGTTCGGGTTGAAATCCGGTTTCGAGGACATAGCTAGCACTTCCATCGAATGCGGATCCATAACAACGGCCATGGCTCTGGCAGGCTGCCATTGCTTCATGACACGAGTCATGGCCTCGTCTACGAACCGCTGAACTTCGATATCAATCGTAAGCGATACGGACTTGCCGTCAATTGGCGGTGTTGTCGAACGGCTTGCCAGTGCAATGGGGTTGCCGCGATTATCCCTCAGAAATGCTGCCCTGCCATTAACGCCTTGCAGCTGTTCATTGAATTTGCCTTCAATGCCGGATACAGCTTGTCCTTCTTTATTGATATATCCGAGTACGTGAGCGGCTAATTGATTATAGGGGTAATAACGCTTGGAGGACTTCATTAATCCAACCCCATAATCAGGGAAGTACAGCCACTCTCCGTAATCCAATTCTTTGCCGAAGAGGGTGCGGAATTCATCGAGCTTCGAATAGTCCATGAGCCAGCCTTCTGTGCGCACTTCGACTTGGCGCTGCTTCGTTCGGCTAATGAGATCATTGAGCTCGGGAAGAGGTTTGCCCGTTATTTGATGAAGCCCCTCGGCAACTCGACTTTGCTGCTTCAGTTGCTCGATCTCCTGCGGGAAAACCACCAGATTATATGCTGAGGCTTCGAGAGCAAGCGGCTTCTGGTTTCGATCATATATCGTGCCTCTTTTGGCCAGAAGAACCTCGCTGCGCGCCCAGGTCTTTATATTGTGTTCCATGTAGAAATCATAACTGATGACTTGAATCCAGAACGTGCGTATGATTAAGACGAGAAAAACAAATACCATGATCATACCTAGTGCAAATACGCGCAATCGAATTCTGCGGTTCATGATCGAATGATCCTCCATGGGAAGTGTTGGGGTGGTAATATTTACTGTACATGGAGTGTGGTTATTGTACAAGAGGATACAATGGAAAAAACGAAGGACTGTTCGTGTGACCATCAAATGATCTGGAATGGTTAGGGATATGGTATAAATAGAAGACGTCACATTACGGAGGTTGCACGAATTCATGATATGGGTCATCGTAATATTGCTTGTGTACTTCTTCCAAATCGTGACGATTGTGCTCTCAGAATACAAGCATCCGTCTAAAGCAGTTGCCTGGTTATTGATTCTGTTCTGCTTTCCTCTCATTGGCTTTGTTATGTATTACTTTCTGGCTCAGGAATATACGGCTCGTAGACGCGTGCGCAAGCATGAATTGTGGGGAGAATACGTTAATAAAAGCGAGCTGTCCAAGTTGAGTATTATTGATCAAGTTGAGGAATTGAACAACAGCGATATGCTTAAGCATGAACGTTTGTTTTCTTTAATTTCTACTTTGTCACCCAGCCCGATAACAAGCTGCAATTCGACTGAGGTATTAACGAATGGACAGGCTGCGTTTGAATCGATGCTGGATGCTATCCGCGGGGCGAAGCGTCATATACATATGGAATTTTATATTATTCGAGATGATGGTATTGGAACGATGTTTCAAGAAGCACTGATTGCGAAGGCGAAGGAAGGCGTCAAGGTGCGCATCATTGCGGATGGGGTAGGAAGCATCGAGCTGCGGCGCAAATATGTGCGCAAGCTCCAGCAGGCAGGCGTGGAATTCCATTGGTTCCTTCCTGTGTGGGTATCTTTCTTTCGACGCAGGCTCAACTACCGGAACCATCGCAAGATTGTCGTGATTGACGGGACGATTGGATTTGTTGGCGGTATTAATATCGGCGACGATTATTTAGGGTTGAACCACAAGCTGGGGTTTTTGGAGAGATACACATTTGCGGGTAGAAGGGGATGGTGTATACGCACTTCAGGCCGTCTTTCTGCACGACTGGTCCTTTGTGAAGGAGCCGCCGAATGATCGGCAGGATCTATTTCCTGAGCATGCCTGTCAAGGATGCGAGCAGGTGAAGATGATTTCAAGCGGTCCAGACGCAAGCTGGGATGCCATTCAAGAGCTGTTCTTCGGAGCATTAAGCTCGGCGCAGGAACGAATGTGGATAATAACGCCTTATTTCATCCCTGATTTAAGCATTCGGCTTGCATTGAAGACGGCAGCGGTAAGTGGAATTGATGTGCGGGTTATTATTCCGGGCAAGTCGGATTCACGCATCGTAGATTGGGGCTCTTTATCCTATGTGGAGGAACTCATGCAGTCCGGGGTTCGCTTCTACCAATATCAGAAAGGCTTCGCCCATGCAAAAGCGTTCATTATGGATAACGCGCTGGGTTCAGTCGGAACTGCGAATTTGGATATGCGCAGTTTTTTTAGTAATTTTGAGATCAATGCGGTGTTGTTCGACAAGCAGGCGATTGAACGATTGGAGCAGGATTTCTATAAGGATTTTGATGACAGTGTTGAAATTGATTATGCGAAATTTGTTCATCGCTCCCGCGGGCAACGGGCAGCCGAGGCGTTGGCTCGGCTGCTATCGCCGCTTCTGTAACGCAGCAATGTGGCTCGATAGTGCTTCCAATACCGGCTCAATGTGCTGCTTTGGCTCAAGTTGAATGAGATCGCCTGTCAGCTGCAGGCGGTCAGCGGCATTAAGCAGATGGAAATCCCGAGGCATCGGATTCCGTCTGACTTCATCCCAAGTAAGCGGCATGGATACGGATGCATATCGCGTTGCTCGCGGAGTATAGGGAGCTGCGATGGTACGTCCTTTGTCATGCTGCATGTAATCGATATAAATCTTAGTGCCGCGATTTTTTTTGAATCGCTCAATCGTGAACAGCTTCGGGTGACGTTCGCATAAGTAAGCCGCAACCACATGTCCCAGTTCTTTTAACTGAGTGAAGGAAGGACCTTGCTCGATGGGGATTACAATCTGTACGCCAGTTGCACCGGAGGTCTTCGGCACGGAGCGAAGCCCCAACTGCTTAAGCATATCGCCCACGAGCGCAGCTGCCTCCATGATCCGAGGCTCCTCCTCGACAGACGGATCAAGGTCAATAATCCACTCCGTCGGAAGCGGGTCATGAACCTTATGCAGGGAGGGGTGGTATTCGATGCATGCCAGATTTCCAAGCCAGAGCAGTGTCGTAATGTCATTGAGCACCACATAAGAAATGCCCTCCGATACAGCCGTTTGAACATAAGGCGGAGTGGGCTCAGGGGCATTTTTCTGATAGAAGAATTTCCCGCTCACGCCATCTGGATAACGTATTGTCGTTAAGTATCTTCCTTCACATGCAGGCAGCAGATAAGGACTAAGCCGTACAAGCTCCTGCATGAACCGTCCTTTTGTAATCCCCATTTCAGGGAACAGCATCTTGTCAGGATTGGTAATCTGCACATGATTCCCGCCGATGTTCAATGTCGCGGAAGAAGTCTGTGCCTGGCTGCTAGTCCCCTTCGAAGTTCCCAATATATGAAACCTCCTTCACGCACATTGATGATGTCCGCTCTATGGCCACTCTTCAATGCGCTATAGTCGAATTTATCAGGTACCGTGTTTGAAAATGTTTTGGAATTTCAGGTATTAAGTAATGGCAGCGTTAAGATGCGCGGATGGCGAAGCAAGCCAGCGTCTGTGTATTCTAGAGCACCGATGAGACAAGGGATAGGATGTCGATACCAGATAATCTGCTCCTTCGATAAGGAAGCGGGCAGCCCGTGTGTTGTTGGACGGTCAGCCGGATGCTTGATTGCCCATGCCGTAAGCAGTTGTCTGCGGAGCTCGTCCAATCCGATAGAGGCCTTGCCCATATATTGCCCTGTAGAATCCGCCAAGACAATGCTTGAAGGACGATTGTCCTTACGCACATAGCCAATTGCGAAAGATTCAAGCTGCATATCCTTCTTCTTCTTTATCCAATCTCGATGCTGTTTCCCTTCTACATAGGGCGAATCCAATCGCTTACTGACGATTCCTTCCCACCCACGCTCGTCGACCCACTGCCATAAGGCGTCGCCATCATCGAAGCAATCCGTTACGAAGCAACGTTCTGTTGATGGTATTGGCAGGCTAATAAGGCGTTCATATCGCTCAGAGTAGGGACATGCTCGGATATCCTTCCCATTGCATGCGAGCAGGTCGAAGAGTACGTAGATGGCTTGTAACGCTTCACCTGCTCCTTGCGATCTTGTTCGCTCCCGCTGAAGTACAAGCGGGAATGACGGGCGCAGCGTCTTAGGATCCATTACAACAACTTCTCCATCCAAGAGCACAGGGTGCTGAAGCGTTCTCGCCCATTGATTGAGCATCCTGGTAACTTCTGAATAGATGCTGGTCTTGTTAAGCAATTTCTTCGAGTACAGCTGTACGCCCCCAGGAGAGCATAAAGCTAATATGCGTACCCCATCCCACTTCAGTTGATGCGTCCAGCCTGCTCCTGTCGGGATATGGGAAGACAGCAGCGGGGACATGGGAGGCACAGGCAATTGATACGCATCAGAAAGAGATTCCTTCGTCTGAGTTATACCTTGATTAGAACGTATAGAAAGTAAGCCTGATTGTGAGGGAACGTTAGAATTGGCAATCGACGTTGCAGTCAGATCACGCGGCCCATTCTCTCTCATTATGAGCTCAAGCCTTCCTTCGATTTCTTAGTACTTTTGCGTCGACGTGCAGGAGTGGCTGGTTCTGCAGCTTCTCCGCTAGCTGCTTGCTTAGCCGGAACACGTGTGGAAGTGCTGCGAGCCTTGCGCCTGCTTCGAGGAGCTTCATCGGACAAAGTTGAATCGTTCACAGCTGCATTTGCATCGGTCTGCACGGTACTTGTTTCCTGTGCTACCGTTTCTGATTTTCGTTTTGTTGTTCTTCGTTTCCGGGTCGATGCACCTTCTGTAGCTGTTGCATTGCTTGCTGTTACCGACTGGCTTACGCCTGTATCCGTGCTAATCGGTGCAGGTGATTTCATTGCCTCAATGCTGGCCTGCAATGCAGCCATCAAATCAACGACATTAGCGGTAGGCTGAGCAGCTGGAGCGGTACGAATCTCTTGTCCTGCAATTTTTTGTTCGATACGTTCCAACAAGCGTGCTCGGTACTCGTCCGTATATTTTTCAGGTTCGAAGGAGGTTGATAATTGGCTAATAAGCAGCTTGGCCATCTCGAGTTCTTTGGGGTTCACCTGTACCTGTTCCGGAACATTCGGAACTTGAGTCGAAGCCCGGATCTCGTCGGGGTAGTGCATCGTCTCCATTACAAGGCAATTGTTCAACACACGTATTGCAGCAAGACTGCTCTTAGCACGAAGGGTAACCTTAGCAATTCCAATTTTGCCAGTCTCATTGAGGGCTTCCCTCAGAAGTTGGTACGCATTCGCCCCAGCTTGGTCTGGGGAGAGGTAATACGTTTTCTGGTAATAAATTGGATCGATTTCCTGCAAGTCGACAAAATCAATGATGGAGATAGCACGGTTGGCCTCTTCTTGCAGCTGCTCCAATTCCTCTTTGTCGAATAAGACGAAACGCCCTTTCTCATACTCATATCCCTTGATGATCTCGTCCCAGGCTAACTCTTTGTCGCATACCGGACAGGATCGAACGTAGGATAACGGGCTTCCGCACTCTTTATGAATCATACGCATGGATATATCCTTATCCTCGGTTGCGGTATGCATTTTGACAGGGACGTGTACAAGGCCGAAGCTTATGGCGCCTTTCCAAACCGTATGCATGCTGTGCCTCCTTTGCTTATCGATACTTGATGATCACATTAGTAAGCATGACAAATGCAAAATGATTGCCTGATCTCAGTATGTGACAGATGCACAGGGGTTACCCATTCTGAAGCATGCATGAAATAGGAAGCGCTGAGCCATCTTAACAGAAGGTGGCTGCAGGCAGGATGTGCCGCATGCGGCGTGGAAAATGAAGGAGGATGGGACAAGATGATGGATGCCAACCGTGCGAAGCAAATATTGGAGATGAAGGATACGGTGCCCGTTCGCTTGGATGGGGAACAGTCCGTGTGGATTGAAAGCGTGGATGTAGCGAATAGTATGGCGACCGTTCAAGTGGGTACGAGCCCATTGAACACGCAGACGGTAGCGGTAGACCGCCTCGTTGAGGAGAAGAAGCATTAATTCCTCTTATAAGGAATGATGGTATCAAGAGATGGGAGAAGGCGCCTGCGGCATGCAGGTGTCTTTTTGTATATTGGACATTTGATGTTAAGCCTTTCTTTTTGTCAGGTGAAGATGTTTTTGGATGGTGATGGGAGTGTGTCATGGATTGAATGTAGAGTCTTAGCAATCAATTTCCTAATGGTACATTTGTACGATGACTTCGCATGTTTCTAGGGCAGATCTCGGTTTGGAGATGTAGAATTTATGCTATAATGATAACTTAGTTACTATACGTATCGTGATGGAGGACAAATATGAATCAAATTGCGGAATTTGCCTTCCGCTCAAGCAGCGAAGCGGATACGGAACGACTGGCTTCCCGGCTAGCTGAACGGTTCCATGCGGGAACTGTAATCGCGCTTGATGGGGACTTAGGCGCAGGCAAGACGAGGTTCTCACAGGCTGTAGCGAAGGCACTGGGCATTACGGGTGTCGTGAACAGCCCAACCTTTACGATTATTAAGGAATACGAAGGCGATACATTGCCTTTATATCATATGGACGTATATCGGATATCGATGGCGGAAGCGGACGAGCTGGGGCTGGACGAGTACTTCTATGGAGAAGGCGTGTCCTTGGTGGAATGGTCCAGCATTATTACCCCGATCTTGCCTCCGCAGCATTTGCACTTGTTCATTCAGAATGAGGGAGAGACAGAACGCATCATTCGATTGACTGGATACGGGGAGCCGTACGTGTCATGGGTGAATGAATTGAAACGGATGGGAGTATGAATCATGGCAGTACAACATGAGCAAGTCAAGGTGTTAGCGTTAGATACCTCTACTTCTACTATGGCTCTAGCGCTTCTTCAAGATAGGAGAACAGCAGCTCAGCTTGAATCGCAGGCAGAACGCAATCACTCCTTGAAGCTGGTCCCAGCGATGCAATCCATGCTGAAGGGTCTGGATTGGGAGGGGAGCGATCTTTCTCTCCTTGCAGTGGGGATTGGACCAGGCTCTTATACAGGAGTACGAATTTCCGTTACAGCTGCGAAGACCATGGCCTGGGCATGGGGTAAGCCGGTTGTAGGCGTGTCAAGCTTGCATGCATTAGCGCTAAGCGGACTAGAAGCTGTTCACGAGGGAAAAGTCCTAGATGAGGCCCTAAAGATAGGCAGAGACTGGGTTTATCCGTTAGTGGACGCTCGGAGAGGCCAAGTATATACGGCTCGGTTCCGCACAGGAACAGATACAGGCGCTGTCGAAGTAGAAGATAAGACTTCTAGACAAGAACCGGAATGGAATGCACAACTCGGATATCGCGTGCAAGAGGATGGAATTCGATTGTTCAGTCAGGTGGCTGAAGAGGTGGCTCACGTATTGCGATCCACTGATATAGTGCCGGCTGATATGCCCGAACGTGTATGGTTCGTCGGAGAGACTGAGCCGCATGTGGAACGAATTGCAGCACTTCAAGAACAATTCGGAGATCGGATACATGCGGTTCCTTGTATGATGAAGGCCCATTGGATCGGCCGAATTGGAAGCAAGGCCTTCCATCAAGGTGAGATTGGTGACACACACCGACTGGAGCCGAATTACACACAATTGACGGAAGCGGAATCGAAGCTGCTTGCGAAGGAGCAGGCGGCAGCCAAGGCTGTACAACAATCGTAAAGGAGCGTACTTCGAATGGGACAAGCTGAAGAACAGAAGGCTGGAATTGTGTCACAGCCGCGACATGCTGGTCAGGACGAGGCGAATGTTAACCACTCTTCTCAGCTCAAACAAGCTCAACATGTTCAATTTCGCCGTATGACGATTGATGATATCTCGGGTGTGCTCGCGGTTGAGCATGCTTCATTTACGTTGCCATGGACACAAGATGCTTTCCGTAATGAGATGACGAACAATTTATTTGCGAAATATATCGTGATGACAGCGGGTGAGCGTATTATCGGTTATGCAGGAATGTGGACTGTCCTGGATGAGGCGCATATTACGAATATTGCTGTACATCCAGATTATCGAGGACAGCGGCTCGGCGAAATGCTGTTGCAAGAGCTAGTTCAGCTGGCGCACTCACTTGAAATGCTGCGAATGACACTTGAGGTGCGTGTTTCGAATCATGTCGCACAGCGATTGTATGCCAAGTTCGGCTTCACTTCGCAAGGCGTGCGCAAAGGCTATTACTCTGATAACCAAGAAGATGCGCTTATTATGTGGTCAGACTTGGATCCTACGGCTCCCTATGCAAGACCCTAAGGGGCTAACTGATTAAAGCAGGTGAAATCATTGACGAACCAATCTATTAAAGATAATTCTTGCCTCATTATGTCTATTGAAACGAGCTGCGATGAGACCTCCGTAGCTATCGTTCGTAATGGACGAGAGGTGCTGTCCAATATGGTGTCCAGTCAAATCGACGTTCATCGCCGCTTCGGCGGAGTTGTTCCGGAGATTGCCTCTCGCAAGCATGTCGAGACGATTACGGTGATGCTGGAGCAGGCGCTTCAGGAAGCAGACGTTACGATGGCAGATGTAGATGCAATTGCGGTAACACAAGGACCGGGTCTAGTCGGATCGCTGCTTGTTGGCGTTGTCGCAGCCAAATCACTGTCTATGGCACTTGATATTCCGCTCATTGGAACTCATCATATTGCTGGTCATATTTATGCGAATCGACTAGTGGAAGAGATTGAGTACCCATGCATGGCACTCGTAGTGTCTGGTGGTCATACAGAACTTGTGCTCTTGGAGGAAGAAGGAAAATTCCAGGTAATCGGGCGTACAAGAGACGACGCAGTAGGCGAGGCTTATGACAAGGTAGCACGGGCAGTCGGCTTCCCATATCCGGGAGGTCCGCATATCGACCGGCTGGCAGTTGAATCAACCGAGGAGGTCGAGATGCCCCGAGCTTGGCTTGATCCTGAATCGTACGACTTCAGCTTCAGTGGATTGAAATCTGCCGTGCTGAATGCGGTCAACCAGGCGAAGATGAAGGGGGACGAGCCGAATTACGCAGGAATTGCCCGTGGATTCCAGCTCTCTGTCATCGACGTGCTGATTGGCAAAGCGATGCGGGCTGTTCAACAATACGGTGCGAAGCAGCTTCTGCTGTGCGGAGGGGTTGCCGCCAACCGGGGCCTGCGGGCCGCATTGGCAGAACGCTGTGCTGCTGGGGGGATTCCGCTGCTCATCCCGCCATTCGAATATTGTACGGACAATGCGGCAATGATCGGAGCAGCTGCTTATTTGAAGTGGCAGCATGGTCAGTCTACGCCGCTTGACTTCAAGGCAGAGCCATCGTTCTCCTTAGAGCGTGGTCCGTGTAATCCGTGCAGAATGCAGCTTCTTTCAAGCATCGATAATTAGGTATTGACGATTTCAGATGAGGGCAATATAATAATCATCAAACCTAAATCCTTCCATGGAATGGGAAATACGGTATAACGCTAAGATCAGGAGTAGTAGGGAAATTGCTGTTCAAATGAAGAGAGCTGCGGGATGGTGCAACGCAGTGGCAGCAAGCCTGAACTCGCCTGTGAGCGGATCGGCGGAATGAAGTACGCAGATACGGAAGCCCCCGTCATCGGGCGTACATGACGATATATTTCTAGGCTGTGGCCTGTGTGTATCGACATGTGCATGAAGCGGATGAGGCTTCATCTATCGCGAAGATGGAGTTCATCAACTAGAGTGGTACCACGGCAGATCACCTGTCGTCTCTAACGAGGCGACAGGTTTTTTATTGTCTCCCAACTTAATCGAACGACACGACAATAACATAGTATTCATACACAACGAACAGGAGTAGTAAGAGTTGAACTGTCTCACAGCAAGCTGCGGGGTGATGCGACGCAGTGACAGTAAAGTCTGAACTCGCCTGGGAGTGGAACAGCTGAACGAGCATGATTGGATATGACGATATTCCGATTATATTCGATAAGCGGTTACGGTACCTGCCGTTATCAGGCATGAGAGGAAGGTCTCGAATAGGAGCTGGCTGCTGCCTGCATCTTATATGGCCTTCAATCGGAGTGGTACCGCGGCATACAACCTGTCGTCTCCTGATACGTGGAGACGACAGGTTTTTTTTGTATTCATTTCCCCTTTTGTAATATGTCTCTGGACGACAGAACAATAATTTCTGTTTGAAGATGAATAACGAGTTTCTATGCTGATTACCTATAGCTTTCCATATGAAGGAGGACTTTCTATGTCAACGAACAATAGCAATATCATTCGAATTTTCGATACTACGCTGCGGGATGGAGAGCAAGCACCAGGTGCAGCTCTCACGTTAGATCAGAAGCTGGAGCTGGCGGGAAGACTCGCTGCATT
>NZ_JMDX01000092.1:0-21596 GCF_000935845.1 Paenibacillus sp. E194 | reverse complement strand
AGCCAAGGGGCCGTAAGCACCGGACACATATTGAAGGAGATCACTACATCATTACATGGGCAATCGGCCATTTTGCTCGGATTGGCAGAACCGCAAGCCTATGATGCGAAATATAAACGATGGAACTTCTATGATCTGCCGATTCTACCGAACAGCTTCAAGATCGTGGCGGAACGCCGCACGAAGGATCAGTTGAAAATGATCGGTGATCTGGCGAAGCAATGCGATACAATCGTGAATGCGTGCGATGCTGGGCGCGAGGGGCAATATATTTTCGCTCTAATTCAACAGCATTATAAATGGAAGCAGCCTGTAAAGCGCTTGTGGATATCTGATCTGACAGCAGACACGATTCGTCGAGGATTCGGAGAGATGAAGGGTGCAGAGCATTATGAAGGACTTACAGCTGCAGCAAGAGCCCGAAGTCAAGCTGACTGGATTATTGGTATGAATGCTTCCCGCGCCTTCACAACGAAGCACAAGGCTCTATTGTCGGTTGGACGCGTTCAGACACCAGTCCTTGCGCTTATTTATGACCGGGAACAGGAGATTGCAGCGTTCCAATCCGAATCCTATTATGAGGTTACCGCTGTATTTCAGCAGGGAGATACGACTTATAAAGGAACTAGACAGGGCGACCGAATTACGGACGAGCAAAAGGCGACTGAGATTGCTGACAAAGTAAGAGGGAAGAGCGGACGAATTGCCGATTACCAGATCAAAGAAGGCAAGGAGTATCCGTACAAGCTTTATGATTTAACACTGCTGCAGCGGGATGCTAACGCGCGTTTTGGATTCTCGGCGAAGAAGACACTGGATATAGCTCAAGTATTATACGAGAAGCACAAGGCGATTACGTACCCGCGGACGAACTCGAACTATGTGACGGAGCAAAATATTGGGGGCATGCATCAGGCACTTAAGATGCTAATGAGTATGCCGGATTATGCGGACTTGGCGGCGCAAGCAGAACCGAGTCGGGTTCATAAAAATAACCGCAGCGTGTGTAACCCAGACAAGGTTGAGGATCACCATGCCATTCTGCCAACGACGAAGCGCCCAGGCACCTTATCGCCTGAAGAAGGTAAAATCTATGACTTAATCGTTCGTCGCTTGCTGGCGCATTTCTATCCAATTGCAGAGTATACCCTTTATACTGTGTTAACCGAGGTTGAGCAGGAAACATTCAAGACGAGCATGAAGCAATGGCGTATACGGGGCTGGAAGCTCCTATATGATCATGATAAGGAGAAGTCCCGCACATCTAAGCGCTCGAAAAAGAAAGATGAGGATGAGGGGGATTCTCAATCATCCTCGGATCAAGTAGAGGAACTTAACGATACGGAGCAGTTCAACCTGGACAAGAATCAGCCTGTGCATTGTCGCGAAGCGGAGATGGCTGCCAAGGCAACACAGCCGCCAAAGTCTTATACAGAGGGCACACTGCTGAAGGCAATGGAAAGCGCAGGGAAGCAGCTGGACAATGAAGAGCTGCGTGAAGTAATGAAGGATGCAGGGCTGGGAACCCCTGCGACGCGGGCGGCGACAATTGAACGGCTGAAGCAAGTCGGATATATCTTGATGACTGGCAAACGTCTTACACTCGCAACCAAAGGAAAGACAGCTGTTGAGCTGATTCGCGGGGCAGGGGTACATCTTCTAACCTCACCAGAGATGACGGGGCAATGGGAGAGACGATTAACGCAGATTGCCAGAGGGGAGGCATCGGAAGATGTATTCATGGAAGCTGTGCGCAAGTTCACGCTTCATGTCATTGACTGTGTCGGCAAGCAAAGCCCTGTATCAGCGGAAGTCCTTGCATTGATCGAATCGGACAAATCATCCAAAGGGAGAGGCAAGTCGCAAACCAGTGCCAAGACATCGAAGAGCTCCAGAGTGAAGGATTCGGCGACGCAAGCTTCTGGCTCTAGCCGCTCCTCAGAAGGAAGCGGACAACATGCAGTACCAGAAACATTCGGCATATGTCCTCGGGAAGGCTGTGGCGGTATGATCATTGAAGGGCGCAAGGGGTTCGGCTGTTCGAACTATAAGCTAGGCTGCAAGTTTGTTGTGTGGAAAAAGCAGTTGGCAACAGGGAAGACGATATCTCCGGTGATGATGCGTGAGCTATTGGAGAAGGGAAGCACGAAGAAGCTTAGCTTTACCAGAGGAAATGCAACGGTGAAAGGAAGATTGGTTCTAGCCAATCGATCAACTGGAGATTTGAAAGTGGTTGAAGAATAGCGGAACACGAATATCCGTTTCTCCATTAGAAGCATACATGAAGAAGCCACATGCCCGCTCCATAGGGAGGAAACGAGACAGCATGGCTTCTTCATGTTGTGTTCCGAATTGAACTTGGGTCTTCTTGATCTAGCTCAGCTTGGAAGTGAGCAGCCATTCCTCGATAACACGAGGTACGTCAGCAAGCTTCTCTAAAGTGTACAGCGCTCCTTGGGGCTCGATCTCAATGTCAATGACATTGTAGAGCCACTCATTCGGACGCTTTAAATAAATGGCATGAAGTCCAGCTAAGAGGCCGGGCTGTACATCTGTTCGCACGGAGTTGCCAATCATCCATGTATTGGCAGGTGTGAAGCCTTGCTCCTTCACAATCTCTGCCAATGCTTCAGCTGTCTTATGCTGACGAATGAAGATGCGATCACCGAAGTAGGTGGACAGTTTCATTTGGTCAATCTTGCGCTGCTGGATAACAGGCTCACCGCCTGTATACAGGTACAATTCATGACCTTGATCACGAAGCAGTTCTAGTGTTTCAACCATTCCTGGATAAGGCTCAATCTCCATGTCATACACGCTAAGTCCGAGCTTCCAGAGCTGTTCCTTCTCCTCCTCAGAGGAGCCTCTGCCTGTCAAGTTGCACAAGTGGTCGTACGTTTCAATGAAGGAACGAGGGAAATGCTCGCTCTGAAACCCGTTTTTCTGTACGCCAGCGATGTCGAACTTTGATTGGACGGACTTGATTTCTTGCGCGTTCATGTTCGATGAGTTGAACCAAGTCGTCATCGTATCCAAAAATTGATGAATGACAATGTCAAAGTATTTGTTGCAATAAATGAGCGTGTCGTCCATGTCGAACAGTATTGTTTGTTTTGGCATTGATGTAGTCAATGTGATTTCCTCCTTGCGCCTTTCAGACATGACAAGCGTGAGGAGGATAGCGATAACCTTCCATTACGCATACTTTGTCAGTCGTTACAATTGTACTTGCACATAATCTTCTAGAAATACGGACAAGTCGGACAACCCTTCCTGACGAAGGGTGATGGATTCCGAGTCGCCGTCCCAATAGGTACGTATGTATCCAGCGGATCGAAGAACGGCCAAATGATGCTTTACAGTTCCTTTGGATAATGAGAGATGCTGTTGGATATCAGCGAAAGAGCGTGAACCTTGACTAACAAATCGTAGCAGCTGCAGCCGCTCTTGATCTGCAAGTGCTTGCGTCATGCGAAGCAGGCTGTGAGACGGCACGCAATCATCTTCAGCGGGTTCGTCAACCGCGTACAGGACAAACAGCTTGTTCTTAAACGTGCACGTATTGTTCATAGGACGATAGTGCCACATTGGAGCAAGAATGCACTCGCGAATATGATTTTTCTCATCACGAATGACGATGCCATTCGTTGCAACTTCGACAACTTCTTCTGGAGTTATTTTGCTCATTAAGAGCCGCTTCTCATCCGCATCTTGCAGCAAAATAGGCTCCCATTGTGGCAAGGTGTGCGAGATGTAATGCTCATACCAGCATTTCAATGCGGGTACATAATATCGTTGGCAGTCATCTCTGGTGAGCGAAATGTCTAGCAGGCCATACTGCTCCTGAACATGCTTCCATTGCTGATCAGTTGTCTGTTCCAGATGCTCGATGTACCCTGTAATATGACTGCCGTCAGTATATTCTAGCGCTATAGCATACAGCATGTCATAATCCGTTAGTGAATAACGCTTCACCTGACGAGCATGCTCGTCCCATTCACTGGGCATCATTTGCTCTGCTTGACGTACCCACGTCATGCCGTTGTCAACATTGCGAATCCATTTGCGGTGTACAAATAGCATGAAGCTTCCAATAAGTTCATATACCGATGAACAGTCGATACGAACATGATAGGTCATGCCTGCGTAGCCTCCTTGGTAATGACAATGAGTGTCTACATTTATTATGAATTGTATTGCATAGCATTGTCTACTATAATTGTGAAATGTTCATTTGATAGAGATAAATGGGGAGGTTTAATAATGGCATCTTGGCGGAACACGACAGATTCCCCAACTTGGAAATTCATTATTCTAATTATTGTCGTTATGATTACAGGTCTTAGTCAGGGGTTATTGCTGCCCTTACTTACGATCTTCTTGGAGCGGATGGGGGTTCCATCCGATCTGAATGCATTGAATGCTACCGCCCTTTACTTAGGGGTGTTCTCCATGATGTTCCTGGTAGAGCGGATACTTATTCGACTCGGCTATAAGAAAATGCTGCTTGCTGGTATGGTGTCGGTTACAATCGCACTAGCGTTATTTCCGTTCTTCCCGAACATTTGGGTATGGTTCGTTCTGCGAATTGTGGTTGGTTTAGGTGACAGCGCGCTGCATTATGCGACACAGCTGTGGGCCGTGTCGGTCAGTCCAGCGAATCGACGGGGAAGAAACATCTCCCTATACGGAATGGCGTATGGGGTAGGCTTCAGCTTCGGGCCATTGGGCATTAATTTGTTGTCTATCCATGATTCAGCACCGTTCATCGCGATTGTCCTCATGTTCCTCGTCGTTATGGCAATTGTATATCTGAAGCTGCCAAATGAAGAAGCTGCGATGATGAAGGACGGATCGAGACCGGAGAAACGCTATCGCCGTTCCTACCAATGGGCCTGGTTCGCTCTGATGCCAGCATTCCTATACGGTTATATGGAAGCCTCAATGAATAGCAACTTCCCTGTATACGCGCTTCGTCTCGGCATGGAGCAGCATTGGATATCGTATTTGCTTCCATTCTTCGGGATCGGGGGACTTATTCTGCAGCTGCCGCTAGGCATGCTTAGCGACCGCATCGACCGCAAAAAAGTATTGATGGCATGCGGTATCTTAGGGGGGATTGGGTTCCTTATTATCCCGTTTGTCGGTACGAACATCTGGGGAATTCTCATTATGTTCATGCTCGTTGGAGGCTTGGTTGGTTCTTTCTTCTCATTAGGGTTGGCGTATGCAGCAGACATATTGCCTAAGGAATATTTGCCGTCCGCTAACGTGATTGCATCCATTCACTTCAGCTTGGGGAGCATCATTGGGCCGAATTTAGCCGGCATTGGGATTCAGTACGTATCAATTGGGAGCATGTTCTACTTGCTCGGGGCTTGGTATATTGGATTCTCACTATTCGGCTTCATCTTCAGACGGCGCAATAAAACGCTTGCAAGTTAGGGGCTACCTTCCTTACACTAAGAGTACATGTTCGTGAATCGCTGCACACACATAAATAGTCTCTCGCAGCAATCAAGCAGCGAACTGCCATTGTCGGAATGGAGAGGAGTCTTGACGGTGATTAGAGTAGATCAGTTAGTGAAACAGTACCCTCCTGAACAGAAGGTATTGAAAAATATTAGCTTCGAGGTGCAGCCGGGCGAGTTCATTGGTGTAATAGGTGCGAGCGGCAGCGGAAAGTCGACACTGCTGAAATGTTTGGCGCTTCAGGAGAGATGGACAAGCGGCAAATTTATCGTTGACGGTGTGGATATCTTCGCGCAGCAGTTGAGCGGAAGACGCAAGGTCAAGCGGGAGTTCGCATACTTGGAACAGAACCCAGTGCTGTCGGACAATCGCAAGGCATTGAAGAACGTCTTAATCGGACGATTCCATCAAACTCCGCTATGGAGAATGGCTACCGGAATGATACGCTCAGACGACTACATGGGGGCAATGGATACCATTGAACAGCTTGGCCTATTGGACAAGGCCCATAAGAAGTGTAGTGATCTGAGTGGTGGGGAGAAGCAGCGGATTGCTATTGCCAGGGCACTTGTACACGGAGCAGACGTGCTGCTTGCAGATGAGCCTGTGCTCGGACTAGACCCGCAATCGGCTGAATCTGTATTGTCGGCATTCCGAGATCTATGTACGAAGCAGCGCAAGATCGTTATTGCGGTATTCCATCAGGTTGAACTAGCAGAGAAATTCGCCACACGATTATGGGGACTCCATGACGGCACCATCGCAGTCGATGTGAAGGGCAGACGGCTTCTTCAATCGGAGAAGGCTCTCATATTATAATGAAGATTAGGAATAAGTAAATAGGCAATTGTCACGCCATCTCTTATGGATGCATATGTTGTAAGGTAGGGAAGAACGTTCTTTTTCTCTCCAAACACTCACGCATCCGTAGGAGGTGGCTTTATTTATGCTGTATCCATTGCCGATTCCGATCGAGCCTCATGTTATTCGCAAGCCGAACCTGGAGGTGTACGTTCCTGTCGTTGTGGATCCGAAGCATCCACAAGCGGCGGAGCGTATGAATCATACGATACAAAATCAGGTCAGAGAATTAATTCGAACTTCTGGCTATGAGGAAGACCCGAAGAATATTGAGGTGCAAGGATGGTTCGAAATCAAATTAAATGAAAGAGGATATCTTAGTCTTACTGTAAGTGTATATGCCTATCCCTATCATGCAGCCCATGGGATGACCTATCAGCGTGGTTTGACCTTTGAGACGGAGACAGGCAAGCTGATAACGCTGCCTGATTTGTTCAAGCCAGGGGCCCCTTACGTAGACGTGTTGTCTAAGCACGTCGCCGCACAGATTAAAATGCGGGATATCCAGACGCTAGAGCCATTCAAATCGATTCGACCGGATCAGGATTTCTATATGACGGACAAATCACTCGTTCTCTTCTTCCAGTTGTACGAGATTGCGGCGTATGTATATGGGTTTCTGTACTTCCCGATATCTGTATACGAGTTAAATGACATTAAAGCAGATAATGGCATTATCGATAAGTTGTCATACTAAGCATCGAAGTAAGCATCGAGGCTCAAATATAGTGCGAAGCATGTGTGCTGAGCAAGGAGGATGTTTTCTTCCCAATGAATCATCGCTTTGTCACGGGTTTGTCACCATTAGGTGACTCTTTTTTTTATAATGAAAGAGTATGCCTGTAACTAGGCTACATAGATGATAAGTAATGTGTTTCGACAAAATAACGAATAATAGAAGCATCAAAGGAGGAATGGCATGTATGATAAACAGGCGAACAATACGAAAAGCATCGCTCCTCCTTCTACTGGCTAGTGTCATGTTAAGCGGCTGTCAGTGGGTTCAAGACCCCAAATCCATGCTGAAGGAACCACGATTGTCGACAGATAAAGCGAATTTAAAATCGATTATTGACTCCCAAAAGCCTGAAGGAGCAAATATCATCCGGCCGCGCAATGCAGACGATCGCAGCACGATTCGCATTGCGGATTTGAACAATGATGGCAAGGGTGAGGCGATTGTATTCTATGAGACGCCAGACAAGGAAGTTCGAATCCATGGTATGATCTTTAAATCAGATGGTGACACATGGACGAAGGTATTCGACTTCGATGGTGAGGGTACTCAGTTGGACAGGGTAGAGCTGGTTGACTTGACAGGTGATAAGAGTCTTGAGCTAGTGGTAGGTTACGGCAGCAATGACCCGAAGCTGAATAAGGGACTTGTTGTGTATCGATTCACAGACACAGAGATGGTTAGACTGTTCGAACAGCCGTATTCTCAATTCGTGATCGATGATCTGGATCAGAGCGGTAAGAATCGATTGTTTATATTGAATAACCGCTCAGGTCAAATACCTGTCCTCTTTTCATTCGATTACCAAAACGGCAGGATGGTTAAATTTCATGAGTTGAAGTTATCAACTGGTACTAATGCGTACACGAATATGGTGTCTGGATTTATATCAAAAGACCGTAAAGGACTCGTGCTTGATGCGGATGCAGATGCAGGGGCCAACAACTATATATCAAATATTATTGGAATGAATAAGGATCACATGCTTGAATCCCTATTGCAAGAGGGCTTAACTGACAACAAAAGGATAGATATTAAGAGCTCTGACATGAACGGGGATGGCATTATTGAGATCGGTATTCCCGAGCAGCCTCACGGCTGGGATCTGTATCAATCTCATGAAATCCCTTATTTTACAAACTTCTTCCAATGGGATGGACAGCATGGCTTGAAGTTAGTGGAGAAGCAATACCGCGACCATATGGATCGCTTCCATTTGACTTTCCCAAAATCTTGGTATGGACGTGTGACTGTGGATACAAAATCGAAAAAAGATGAAATGCTCCGCTTTGTCGATCTTCATACGAACGAAACGTTAGCCATTATCCGATTCTTTACACCTGAGGCATGGGAGTCTTATAAGGAAAAATGGACATACCTCAGTTCGTTTGGTGACAAGATTATCGGCATTTACAGCAAGGAGCCACTGAATGCGAAACAAGGGGTTCCTAAATTACCAGAACTAGACAAAAGTGATAGTGATTCTTAAAGGAAATGAAGTAAGGAGATAAGTAGAGATGACGAAAATACTCATTCTTGAAGATGAAGAATCAATCCGCAGCTTTATTGTCATTAATTTAAAGCGCAATGGATTCGATGTGGTGGAAGCAGATAACGGCAATGATGCTTATCAAATGATCATGAGCGATCCGACGATAGATATCGCCCTACTGGACGTGATGGTTCCGGGTATTGATGGCTTTGAGGTGTGTAGACGAGTTAGGGAACAGAATGAGCGGCTCGGAATCATCTTCCTGACTGCCAAGGTGCAGGAACAGGACAAAGTATATGCCTTGTCTGTTGGTGCGGATGATCATGTGAGCAAGCCATTCAGTCCTACAGAGCTCGTTGCGCGCATTCAGTCCTTGCTGCGCAGGGTTAGCTCTTATCAGCACACTACCCAGAAGGTAGTTTATCAATCTGGCCCGTTCTCACTAGATTTGATTGCGAAGCGATTTACCAAAAATAACCAATCGATCGATTTAACTCCTACGGAATTCTCGCTGGTGCAGTTTTTCATGGAGAAGGAAGAGATGACATTAAGCCGAGACGTACTGCTTGATCATGTATGGGGCAAGGACTATATGGGCGATCCTAAGATTGTGGATGTGAACATTCGTCGTTTGCGCCAAAAAATCGAGGATGAGCCATCATCACCAAGATTTCTTGAAACGGTATGGGGGCACGGGTATAAATGGAAGGGAACAACTCCATGATTAAGCCGGGCATACGCCGCTCGGTAGTCATGCATTACTTCATCGTTGTCTTTATGACGATGCTGATGCTGGAAGTGGTCTTTCTCATCTCGGTGCGGACGTATTATTATGATTCAGTATCCAGCAATTTAACTAACCATGCATCCGTAACGACGAAATACTATCAGCAATATATAAGTCTTAGTTCCAGTGTAGATGATCAAGGCATATTGCCGGAGCTGCTCGAATTATTCAAATTGCCGGGCGCCGAGGTGCAAATTCTGGATCGGACTGGGAAGGTGCTTATCTCTTCCAGTGGATTCCGGATCGACAAGCCGATCAACTCACTCGATGTGATTACTGTACAGCAGCAAGGGAAGCTGGAACAATGGATCGGCAAGCAGCCTGGAACCGGTGAATCGATAATGGCTGTGTCTGCTCCTTTGTTAGAGAGAGGCGACATCAGCTACATTGTCAGACTTGTCACCTCACTAGAAGTAGTGAACAGTCAGTTGAATAGCATTGTGCTCGTATCCATACTGATTTCGATTACGATATTAATTATTGTATTAGTGATTAGCCTTGGGCTGGCGAATTCGATCGTGAGGCCAATTAATGAGATTACGGCTGTATCCGCTCAGATGGCGCGGGGACGATTCGATGTCAGAGCCAAGGATGGATATAAGTACGAGCTTGGGGAGCTGTCTAAGACACTCAACTTCATGGCTCATGAGATTGTGCGAAGCAACCAATTAAAGAATGACTTTATCTCATCGATCTCTCACGAATTGCGGACTCCATTGACGGGAATCAAGGGATGGAGCGAGACCTTGCTGTCTGGTCCGTTAGATGAAGGGGAGACGAAGCTGGGGTTGAACGTTATTCATAAGGAAACGGATCGCCTAATTGGGCTTGTTGAGGAATTGCTCGACTTCTCGAAGCTGCAGGAGAATAAATTGCAGTTCCACTGGCGGAAGGTATCCATCGCGACAATTATCGAAGACACGATCCTGCAAGTGAGAATGAAAGCAGAGAAGAAGCAAATTCGATTGGAGGAACGCGTCAGAGGCAACGAGCAAATTCTGAATGCGGATCCGAATCGATTGAAGCAAGTATTCCTGAATCTGATTGATAATGCGGTCAAGTTCTCCCCAGAAGAGTCGGTGATCACGATTCATACGTCGTGGGATGCGGAGAAAGTGGTTGTTCGTATTGTTGACCAAGGAATTGGAATAAGCGAAGAACACTTGACCAAAGTAATGGACAAGTTCTATCAAGTGAATCCAAGTCATGGCGGTACAGGGCTCGGACTGGCGATTACGTACGAATTGGTGAAGGCTCATGGAGGAGAAATGTCCATCGAAAGTGAGCCTGAGGTAGGGACGACGGTTATTGTGACCTTGCCGGTCAACATGCCGATTGAAGCAGATACGATAGAGGAATCTACGGATTTATGATCTCTTCGAATATCATTTGAATTTATACGGCCTTTGCGTGATTAATTCATGCAAAGGTCTTTTTTCGGGGAAATTAAGAAAATAGCATATCTTACTTCGACAAAACATACTATAATATGTATCATAATCATCCATGATGTTGTCGTAATAACTCGATTGTTGTCGTCCTCATCGGAAGGAGGATAGGATAGTGGAACTATTTTTATTCGTTATATTTTCCGCGTCTGTCCCATTTATTATTTACTTATACTTTGTCATCAAGCAGCGTTCATGTGTACAAGAAGAAACTGCGGTTGCGGTAGATCGTAATGCGCTTATGCATGCACAGACGGACGAAGCAGAAGACGTGGCGAGCCATTGCTCCATTCTTGTCGTGGAAGATCAGATGCCTATCCGGATTCTATTGAAGGAAGCACTGGATGAACTGCCACTGGAAGTAAGAGAAGCAGAGACGGGCGAGCAGGCGCTTAATTCAATGCGTGCGTGTCCAAGTAAAATTGTGCTCATGGATGTGAGCCTACCGGATATGAATGGCCTCGATGTACTGCATACGGTTCGTACGATGCGTCCAGATACCGAAGTCATAATGATGTCTGCCTATAGCGATGCAGACAAGGTTAACGAAGCGAAGGCGGCAGGAGCGATTGGCTTCTTCTCGAAGCCGTTCGACTTAGAAGAACTGCGCGCGTACATATCATCCAGACTGTAACGGACTGCGATATCTTGTCTTGACAATTGTCAATCGGAGGATGTTATGTTTAGAACGATACATAGCCAACTAAGCGCCCGGGTAGTGACGACACTAGTGGCTGCGTTGGCCATTATTTTTTCATTTTCTTATGAAGCTGTTCGTTCGATTATTGAGACGAGCATGCAGAACAATTATTTGAATCAAGTTAAGATGGCCGCTCACGATGTTGAAGCGGCCATTCGTCACCACAAGAGAATGGTTGAGACATATGCGAGGGTCATTCAGGGCATATTCGACACATCTGGGCGCATCAAGGCTGAAGTGAATCAATTGACAGAATGGTATGCTTTTCAACCGAAGGATCTCGTATTCGGGTACTGGTTCACCATGCAGACCGGTTCGAAATGGAAGGAGAAATTTACATCCTGGTTTGGTCATGATGAATCCGGTCTGCTCCGTAATTTCTATAAACAAGAACATGTGGACGAGACATTGCCTCAGTATCGAGATGACCCGCGATACGACTATTATCATGGTTCAGTGAAGAAGAATGGAACCTATTTGACAGCACCATACATTGATCCTTATGTAAACCTACCGATGATATCCATCAGCACGCCTGTATACGACTCAGGAGGCACACTGCTCGGTGTGGCCGGAGTTGATATAAGGTTTGGCGATTTGAAGCAGTTAGCAAACAAGCTAAGTGTACACCCCAGCAGCAAGATTCTACTTACTTCCCTACAAGGCGATTTATTGTACGACCCAGATGAAGAACGAACGATTTATGACAATATATACACCAATCTTAATGAAGATACAGCGACATTATTACGCAAAGTAAATGACTCTAACGAGTCTGTTATCATTGATGACTATCGTGGGAACTCCATGTATATATTCTCAATGCCGCTTGAGGAGACGAACTGGAGAGCAATCATTATGCTGCCTGCGGGAGTTATTAGCAGCGTGTTGCTTTACGTATGGGTCGTAACCCTAATTACGATCAGTTTACTTATTGTTGTGATTTACTTCCTAATAAACTGGTGGATCCGCCGTTTGATCGTGACTCCACTGCATCAATTAGTCGAGGCGTCTCATCGTATTGCCGGTGGGGATTATGACGTGACAGTGAGAATCGAATCCAATAATGAATTTTGCCAGCTCGGTTCAGATATGAATCGGATGAGTGAGGCGCTGCGTCAGAAGGCGCAGATGGAGCAAGAAATGAAGCGTATGAGCGCGCTGCAGGTTGTGGGAGAGATGGCTGCCGCGCTTAGTCATGAAATTCGAAATCCGCTAACGACAATCAAGGGATTTCTGCAGCTGCTTCGCAATAAGCCGGAGCATGCGGATGAGCATGTCTATTTCCGTACGATGATGGAGGAAATTGAGCGGACGAACACGATCATTACGGAGTATTTAACCTTGGCTAGACATAAATTCGTCCAATTCCGCCCTCATTGCTTGAATGAAATCATTACACAATTATACCCGCTTGTGCAAGCAACAGCATCGGCACGCTGCCAGGATATCCGCCTGGACATATCGCCAGTTCCTTCTATTGAAATGGATGAGAAAGAGATGAAGCAGCTTCTTCACAATCTCATTCGGAACGGACTTGAAGCGATGAGTGAAAACCAAGTGTTGACGATTCGAACTCGCATGATAGGGGATAGGGTTCTTCTATGTATTGAAGATGAAGGACCAGGCTTTCCATCCGAGGTTTTAGTCAGGGCAGGAACTCCTTTTGTCACGACGAAGGAGAAGGGGACAGGACTAGGCTTGTCCATCTGCTACAGTATCGTGGAGCGCCATGAAGGAGAACTTATTATTGAATCTGTGCCAGGTCGCACAGTTATCACAATTAGTCTCCCGCTATTCCGCAAGAAGCAAGAAGGCTAGTTTGGATGTTGCCATAATTGACCAATGTATTATAAAATGGAAGAGTTGTACGCTAATATTCTACTTTAATAACCAATTCCTAAGAAATAATGGTTGTATAACTATGCATCTGCGTGTATAATGATGTTACCTCACTAAGAGCGAGCGGGGAATATTACACATATACAGAGCGGGGTTGGAGCAAATGAAATCATTAAAAATTGTTGCAGCATGCACACTCATTCTATCATTATTAGTTGGTTGCGGTGCGAAGGAAGACCGTCTAGCAACTGTTCAAGAGAATAAAAAACTGGTACTCGGCACGAGTGCTGACTATCCACCATTTGAATTCCGTAAAACAATCGACGGCAAGGATCAAATTGTCGGTTTCGATATTGAGATAGCGAAGGAAATTGCGAAGGATTTGGGCGCTGAATTAGAGATTAAGGATACATCACTGTCGTCATTGCCTGAGGAACTGAAGACAGGCAAGATTGACATCGCAATCGCGGGACTAGATCCAACGCCTGAGCGGGAGAATGCAATGGAGTTCTCTACACCTTATTACTTGGCGGAAGCAGGGGTAATTGTACGTGCAGCAGACAAGGATAAGTATAAGTCACCTGAAGATTTGAAGGGGATGAAAATCGGCGTACAGCTTGGCTCAACCTTCGAGGATGTCGTTCAGCAAATCCCTGATGCGAAGAAGGAAATGCTGGATAAGGTGAACGACCTCGTTCTTGCGCTGGAGTCGAATCGTTTAGAGGCTGTCGTTGTGGAGAAGCCTGTGGCAGCGGCATTTGCTGCGAATCGCAAGGAAGTCGCTGTCGCGCCAGTGGAATTGAAGCCAGTAAGTGAAGGATATGTAATCGGAGTGCGCAAGGGCAGTGTGAAACTGCGTGATGAAGTGAATAAGACGCTTGAACGCTTGAAGCAGCAGGGCAAACTGGATGAATTCATTACACAAGCGGTACAACTGGCGGAACAATAAGATCATATGGATTGCATCTATATGCGGTCTATACAGATCTCGATGTGATATGTTCGCTCCTCGTGGGAATTCAACCAGTGAGGAGCTTTTTCTCTTTATATAGAAGAAATACAGATTAACAGTCGTGATAGGTAGGGAAGGGGAAGGTTGTCATGTTCGATTGGTTCGACATGTTATGGACGTATAAATTAGGATTTGTATCCGGTGCTGGCATAACCGTGCTGCTATCCGCGATATCCGTTCTGTTCGGATTACTATTGGGAGTGGCCATTGTCTTGATGCGGATGTCTAAAATAAAGCCGCTTAAATGGTTTGCTGTCACCTATATCGAGGTGTTCCGTGGAACACCGCTGCTTGTACAATTATTCATTATTCATTATGGACTTGCAGAGTATGGCGTAGAATTCAGTGCGCTAACATCTGGAGCGATTGCTCTATCCTTAAATAGTGGTGCGTATTTGGCTGAAATCTTCCGTGCCGGCATACAATCGATCGACCACGGTCAATTGGAAGCAGCGCGTTCTCTCGGGATGTCAAAATCAATGGGGATGCGCTTGATCGTACTTCCACAAGCGTTCCGCAATGTCATTCCTGCGATCGGCAACGAATTTATTACGATTATTAAGGAGACTTCAATTGTCAGCACCATCGGGATTGCAGACTTGATGTTTGAAACGAATATCGTACGTGCCAAAATTTATTCAGCGATGGGGCCATTGATTGGAGCGGCGTGTATCTATCTCATTCTAACCTTCACTTTATCGAAAGTGGTGGCACGTTTGGAAAGGAAGTTGAGCGAGCATGATTAAAATTCAAAATTTGCATAAATCGTATGATAAATTGGAGATTTTAAAAGGGGTAAATGTCTCTATTGACCGTGGTGAAGTGGTTGTTGTCATAGGCCCTAGCGGATCTGGAAAAAGTACTCTCCTGCGTTGCATTAATTTGCTGGAAACTCCGACACAAGGGGATATCCGCTTCGAGGATCAGTGTATCACAGACAAGTCGCACAACATCAACAAAACACGTGAAAAAATGGGGATGGTATTCCAATCGTTCAACCTATTTCCCCATATGACCGTGCTGCAAAATATTACCCTTGCTCCAATAAAGGTGAAAGATGTGCCAGAGGCTGAAGCTAATAAACTAGCAATGGAGCTGCTTAGCAAGGTTGGTTTGGCGGATAAGGCCAAGGCATTCCCTAGACAGCTGTCCGGTGGACAGAAGCAGCGTATCGCGATTGCGCGAGCGCTTGCTATGCAGCCGCATGTGATGCTGTTCGATGAGCCGACATCAGCGCTTGATCCAGAGATGGTCGGCGAAGTGCTTGAGGTCATGAAATCACTCGCCGCAGAAGGAATGACGATGGTAATCGTAACTCATGAGATGAACTTCGCACGTGAAGTGGGCGATCGTATATTATTTATGGATGGCGGCAATATCGTGGAGGAAGGTTCTCCAGACCAATTATTTAACCATCCTAAGCATGCTAGAACGCAGGATTTTCTAAGTAGAGTATTGTAAATATATAGGTGTTCGAATAGGCATCCTTAAGGGGTGCCTATTATTGCTTGTTGTAATATGTAAGCGTTTTCGTTTACAAATCTGAAATATGTGCTATGATAGAAACATAAAGATTACAAAAATGTCATCTCTGATTACAAATTTGTTATGAAATAAAAAAAGTTTGAAGCTTCAATCCATTGGGGGGCGCGGGTTCCAGAGACTTACCATCATATTCCTGCGCACAGGTTACAAAATTGTGATATGATGCAATCCGAGCCGAAACGACACACCCGTACGGGGGATTATTGACCGGTGTTCGATATGTTGAGAACACCTTGGGGTGAATCGCTTATTCCGCAATTGGAATGGCGTAGGGGAACTCCTTGACCCGAATCCGACAACTAACCCCGCAGGCTAATGCACAGGAGGAAAACAGAACATATGCGTAAAAGAATTACACTAACGATTACTGCAGCTTTACTTGGACTTGCGTCCATTCTTCAAATTTTGCCGGCACAGGCTGAGCCTTATACGGTAAAAGAGGGAGAAACGTTCTATTCAATTGCTAAGAATTACAACATGAGTGTTGAATCCGTATTGTCGGCAAACCCGACAATTAATCCGAAAAATCTGTATGGTGGACTCTCCATCGAACTTCCAAGCCCCGTTGTTCAAAAATCGGTATTGGAAGGGATGCCAGTCAATAATGCTTTGGGTGTAGCAAAAAATGACGGACAGGCAGTCAAAACGGCTTCGAATAATCAGAAAGCAGCAGTGCAACAAGCTGCTCCTAAAAATGTAGTTCAATTGTCCTCTGGACGTACAGCGACATACAAGAAAACGATAAGCATGCGCGCAACAGCCTATACTGCTCATCCGAGTGAAAACGGCAAATGGGGCGCAGTTGATGCTTTGGGTAATGCATTGAAACTAGGCACAGTTGCGGTCGATCCAAAAGTGATTCCGCTTGGAACGAAATTGTATATTACGGGATATGATTTCAAACACTTGCCGACAGGCGGTATGGTTGCTGTAGCTACGGATACAGGCGGTGCAATCAAGGGGAAAAAGGTTGACATATTTGTACCGGTAAGCAAGAAGACAGGCAACACATTCGGCGTGCAAGACGTTAAAGTATACGTGTTGAAATAATATCTACTATTATAAATAGATGTAGATAAATACTTACAATAGCAATTGAACAACAAGCCTCGCCATTATGGCGGGGCTTGTTTACTTATTCCTTCTTTTCCTTCTGATCTTGAAGCAGATCAGGCAAGGTGACGAATTCATATTCCCGATCTCTCAACTGCTGAATAATTGATGGGAGTGCTTTCACGGTACCATGCAGGTACCCATTTTGTGTGCTTCCGCTGGCATGCTGCAAAATGATGGAACCTGGACGGACCCCACGCATCACATTTTGCAAAATACGTGAAGCGGTTAATCCTCGCCAATCGTTCGTATCTACATCCCAGTTCACGACCATGTATCCATTATCTCCTGCCCAGCGCAATTGCTCTTCGTTGATTTCTCCATATGGCGGACGGAAGTAACGAGGCTTATATCCGGTTGACTGCTCGATAATGCGTTCAGTATCCTTCACCTGGTGTTCAAAAGCTGGTAGCGTCAGCTTTGTCAACAATGGATGATTGTACGAATGATTACCGATCACATGCCCCTCGCGTACCATCCGCTCGACGAGTCCTGGATATGCCTTGGCACGAGAGCCAACGAGAAAGAAAGTGGCTCGGATATTGTGCTCCTTCAATATATCCAATACAAGCGGCGTAATGCGGTTATCCGGTGCGTCATCGAAGGTAAGCGCAACTTGTCGTTCTCCTTGACGCTGCTTCGCATTCAATTTAAAGATATGTGGGTACTTCAACCGCAGTTCCGCAATCGTGAGATGCTGTTTCTTCATCTTATGCATACTGGAGCGGGATGATTGTGAAGCTTGCGCCGCTGATTGCGACGGGCTTGATTTCTGCCACATGTACTTGCGTTCAGTCGAAGTGGAAGAACGTTGCTTCTGCTGGCCAGATTCTGGCTCAGCCTGCTGCGACTCCAGTCTTTTCTTCTGACTTTTCTGATTATCACGCTCTCCCTGCTCAGCTGTTATGGTGAACTTAGGCATCTCAATATGCTCCGATGAAGCTGTATTCTCTTGCTTTTCCTTAGCATGTGGGGAATGCATAGTCACGGAGTCTACCTTGAAGATACGTGGTACCGGATGAGTGCGATCTTGTCTCCACAGACTGTCTGCTGATGAATGGATCGATTCCGACTGATTTGGCTTGATTGGTGGCAGATTGGGTATGGGAGGCGTTGCTTCCTGCGAGCGATGGAAGCAGCCGGTAATACAGAGCAGGCAAAGGGATAATACAGATAAGCAGATTCGACAATGTTGCATAGCGCCATTCCCCCATTCCATAAACAGTTCAATATTCTTGTTATGTCCTTGGGGTGGCTGAAATATGCCCTTCCACTTACCTAGTACGGTAGGGAAATAATCTCATCGACTATAATTGTTAGGATGTTCACTTGTAACTTCTTGCTAATATTCTGAAAATTTGCGAAACCATTGTCACAATTCATACGCTAATGTGACATGGGTCACAGTGGGATGTCAACCAGAACAGGCATAGTAGAGGTGTAAAGGTGAGAAAAGCTTACTCACATGCCAAATAGGCAGAAAACCCATAAGGTTGTAAATGGGGGTTTTTCTTACGAGCAGGAATCTGCACATCTCAATAAACGTGAGAAGGATGCAGACTGTCCTTACTCGTGAAAAAAGGAGCATACTTGTGTATACGATTCTTTCCAACGAACGCATCTCTGAAGGCATTTACCTCATGACGGTGGAGGGTCAATTTCAAGCAAGCATGGGTCAATTCTATATGCTGCGAGCCTGGAATACGGCACCTGTTCTGTCTCGTCCAATTAGCATCTGCAATTTGGCGAAGGATAGCATCCAGTTCCTGTACAAGGTTGCAGGTGAGGGTACGCGTTTAATTGCACAGCTGCGTGATGGAGACCGTATCCAGCTAGAAGGGCCATTCGGTAATGGCTTCCCGCAAGTGGAAGGACGAACTGCACTTATCGGAGGCGGTATTGGCATTGCACCCTTATTATATACGGCGAAGCAATTGGATAAACCGGATATCTATCTTGGCTTTCGAGGACAGTCCTATTTAACGGAAGCATACGAACCATACGCGAATGAGTTGGTTGTCCGCGTAAACGGCAACCTCCTAGATGACGTGGACTTTAGTAAATATGATAATGTGCTGGTGTGTGGTCCATTGGGAATGATGAAGGCAGTTGCCTTGCTAGCAGAAGGCTTAGATACGAAGGTGTATGTATCTTTTGAAAAACGTATGGCCTGCGGAATCGGGGCTTGTTATGTGTGCTCAGTAAAGAATAAAAACGGCAACCGCAAAGTATGTGCGGATGGGCCTGTATTTTTGGCGGAGGAGGTGGAATGGCATGCGGAACTTAGCTTGTAATGTAGCCGGCATTCCGTTCAACAATCCGATCGTGATGGCATCGGGAACGTTTGGCTTTGGGCAAGAATATGCCAAATTATATGATATTAACAAGCTGGGGGGCATCTCCTGCAAAGGGCTCACCCTACATCCACGTCAAGGGAATAACGGAACTCGGGTGTGGGAGACACCAGGCGGCATGATGAATAGTGTTGGGCTTGAGAATCCTGGTATCGATGCATTTTTGGAAGAGGAAATGGAATTCTGGGAAACGATTGAGCCCGTGAAAATTGCCAATCTTGGCGGCAGTAATATAGAAGAATACGTCCTCGGAGCCTTGAAGATAACGAAGGATGCAGAAGAGCGGCGCAAAGCACGTGTTCGGGCTGTAGATATGATTGAGTTGAACATTTCATGTCCGAATGTGAAGGAAGGCGGCATTGCCTTTGGTGTGAAAACAGACGTTGCGCGTGAGGTTATTCGCGAAGTACGGCAAGTCACTTCGCTGCCGCTTGCTGTGAAACTATCGCCGAATGCTGAGAATATTGTAGAAATGGCCGTGATGTGTGAAGATGAGGGAGCGGATTGTGTCTCTTTAGTGAATACGTTCTCGGGAATGAAGATTGATATCTATCAGCGGCGCAGTGTTTTTTCCAATACGTACGCGGGCTTGTCTGGGCCGGCTATTAAGCCAATTGCGCTGCGCATGGTTCATCAGGTGTCCCAGCATGTATCCATCCCCGTCATGGGCATGGGCGGCATTGCCTCCGCTTCGGATATTATTGAGTTTATTATGGCCGGAGCCGAGGTGGTTCAAGTAGGCACCTACAACTTCATGAACTTGCGTGCTGGCGAAGAGTTGCTGGCTGGTCTTCTAAGCTTCATGGAAATGGAGAACATTCAAAGTCTGGATGAGATTCGCGGCATTATTAAATAAGGCCTTCTGGACAGTTGTACTTCAATGAAGGGGGCTCTGAATACATGCAGGAGCAACGAGCGGGAGCAGACATAACCATTCAATATCGCGAAATTGGGCGAGACTACCTGTTCATCATTACAGGGGGAGACGAGCATATTGGGGCGGTATCCACCGCATATAGGGATCCGAGTACGGATGAGCACGAATGGGTTGTGCAGTCGAATAGAGTTCCTGGGCATAAGGAATATGTACTGACAGAGCCAATGGCTCAGCAAGCGGCGAGTCAGCTTCAGACTACGGTTACCGTATGTGCAGGGATACATTATGACAATCTAAGTTCGGCACATATTGATGCAGTTGTTGATCAAGCGTGGTCACAATTTTTGCTTATGCTGTCTACCCTTGATTAAATCATAATGGTTAGAATACGGAGAAGAAGATTGGGGATGCCCTGATCTTCTTCTTTTTTATGGCTGCGTACGTGTCATTATGTAAAGAAAGTATGAATGAAATGAAGATTTCTTTATGCAGCGAGAGGTGTATACAATATTTCGTATTTCCATATACAATAGAGATATGATTTTTTGTTTTTTTGAAACAACTTCGGAACTGATTCGTATGAATGTGTAATGAAACATAATATTGAACCGATGCGTATTTTGTTTCAATGGTTATGCACACAAAGGAGGAAACAATACTATGTCCGTATTTAAACGTTTGCGTGATTTAACGATGTCTAATATTTATGCCTTGATCGAGAAGGCGGAAGATCCAATTAAGATGACAGATCAATACTTGCGTGACATGCAAGAGGATTTGGAAGAAGCAGAACGTGCAGTAGCACAGCAGATCGCGATCGAGAAACGCTTCAAGCAGTCCTATGAAGAGCAAGAAGCACTTGTGAACAAGCGTGCTGAGCAAGCAGCAATTGCGGTACAGGCTGACAATATTGAATTGGCACGCCGTGCTCTGGAAGAGAAGAAGGCAGCAGAAGCGAAAATGAACGAATACAAAGCGAGCTATGATCAGAACAAAGCTTCTGCAGACGCTCTTCGCGCGAAGCTGGAAGAAATGCGCAAGCAGTACACTGATATGAAGAACAAACGCGAAACGTTGGTTGCTCGTTTCAACGCTGCGAAGGCACAAACGGAAATCAACAAAGCGATGGCGGGATTCAGCTCCGATACTGCGATGTCAGGCTTGAAGCGTATGGAAGACAAAATGCTTCAAATGGAAGCTCAAGCAGAAGCAAGCAACGAAATCCGCGGAGCGGGAGGCAAGTCGCTCGATGATGAGTTTGCGAGCTTGACGAAGGATAAAGGTGTCGAGGATGAATTGGCAGCTCTGATGAAGAAGTACGACAAATCTGCTGAATAATCGGATACAGAAGACGCTT
>NZ_JMDX01000091.1:0-21712 GCF_000935845.1 Paenibacillus sp. E194 | reverse complement strand
CGCAAATGACTGCACAGCCAANACGGTTTGCACCCCTAATTGAATAAATAGTACTCTATCACGGTGAATGAATACGGATATTCTGCAAAAGGACGTGTGTCTCCATACCTTCTCATACTATCAAGAGGTGTGGTGGCTCCATCCAAGTTGCCAAACAACAAGACCGTTACCCCCATATTGATCAGCTGAAATACCAGGACACACAACAAGGTGTACAGAATAGCTGCTAAGCATTTTGCATGAATAAGCCTGCTTCGGCCATGTCTGCTGCTTAAGAGCAAGCTATCCATCTTAGTTGCATATTCTGCTGAATAGATGGGAGATAGACCGATGAGAAGCATGGCTCCCATGAAGGCAACACCAAATTGATCGACCATATAGATCAATTCGCCCCATGGCATATTATAGTATAATTGAACGGTTGGCGGCCCTTGCTCCAACAGTAGTATTTCATTTAATTCGTTTTTTTATATTCGTATGAGTCAGGCTGACTTAACATGAGCCGAATTTCAATGTCTAGTAATTGCTCTTCGTATTTATGCAGCATATTAGGTATTCCCGAGATATCCTCCATAATACTTTTTTCTTGAATCGGCAGCTGATGCCAGTTGCTCCTCTTGTATCTTTCATCCACCCGCTGAATATCTTCTGCTGTAATCTCACGCGCATATGAGCGGTATTCCTTAGACCCATCTTGATAATATTCGGCATGAAATGCAATAACCACCGTATAGATAGCTGCAAGTAATAGACCAACAATAAATACGCTCTTGCGCGATACGATCTTCAACAGCTCGTACCTCAATAACTGTCTCATTGCATGATCTCCTCATTAAAATAATGCAAATATAGGTCTTCCAATCCTGCCGTCACTGGCTGAGCTGTCAGCAGCGGCTTGTCTGGAGACAGGATACGAACCTCAACCCCACTGTCACGGCGAAGGATATTGACTATCTTGTAACGCTGTTTCAAGACGGGGAGCTGATTTTCATCAACTGTGACCTTCCATACCGATTCCTTCAATTCTTTTAATAAAGAGACGAGCCTATCTTGCTTGAGCAGGCATCCTTGTTTCATAAGCAGCACATCTTTGGCAACGTACTCGATATCCGACACAATATGAGTTGATAATAGGATGATCCGTTTTGCGGACATTTCCGATAATATATTGCGAAAACGAATTCGTTCTGTTGGATCAAGCCCGGCAGTCGGCTCGTCCAAGATGAGCACCTTCGGATCATTCAATAATGCTTGCGCTATACCGAGCCGTTGCCGCATACCGCCGGAGTAGGATTTTATTTTAGAATCTGCTTCATAACCAAGACCGACCAATTGAAGAACTTCCTCGACCTTTGTAGCTGCAGCCCTTTTTTCAAGCCCTTTTAACGCCGCAATGTACATGAGAAATCGTCGACCAGTGAACTGCCTGTAGTATCCAAATTGCTGGGGCAAGTAGCCGAGGACATCCCGATAACGCTCTTCCATCGTTCGTATATCCTGCCCATTCAACCGAATTATGCCGCTAGTTGGACGCAGAATATCCGCAAGCATGCGCAGCAATGTTGTCTTTCCCGCTCCATTTGGGCCCAGCAAGCCATATACACCACAGCTTAATTCAGCAGTAAATTGATTGACGGCAACAAGCTCTTTGAATTGTTTAGAAATATTCTGAATCGTTAGCTCCATAGCTTAAGCTTCCTTCCGCAATAAAGGTGTGATTTCGCAGCAGCTTCCACCCTTGTCTGAATAGAAGATACACTGCACCTGCATTAACCAAAATCGTAATGAGTATATGTAAATGCATCATGCGCATAAGCATGTCCGGACGTGTGAGCAAGATCATTCCGACAGCCATCCATATGCTTATTGTCACCATCGAACTGACGGTACATCGGATACGCATAGCCAGCCATAGAGATGAGCTAGCAACGATGATAAACGGTGTAAACCAAGTCCACGTTAGGCCCCAAAATGAAATATCGCCACGAACAAGATACATTAGGCCAAATAAGCATGTGTTCAGTACAAGACTATTCAATACGATAAATAGCAGACGCGACAGCATTAACTCCTGTGCAGAAACTTTGCAGGCCAGCTCCATTTCTAGAACCCCCTGCTCCCTTCCCTTGAACACTTCTATGAGCCCAATCACAAATGGAAGCGGTGAAAAAAGAATGACCACAATAGCAGGCATCTGCTGTACAGTCACACCCATCCATACCCCTGCCCCGAACAAAATAAGACAACTTATCCAGTACATCTTACTGAACATGCCAATATCAGCAGCAGCTATCTTCCACAGGTTGATCCATCGTCGCCAATAGCTCATCATTGACACTTCCCGCGGGTTTTCGCTTATATCAGGGACATATTGCCTCAGTACGTCAATGGTAGTATTGATTCGCTGTTCCTCCGGCAGTTCCACACGGTATTGCTGTAATACCGATTCAAGCATCCACAGCTCTGCATCAAGATCGTCCGCTTTGTCCATGTCCTCCTCCCAAACTGACTTACCCTTGTTTTCTCTGCGCTTGCTCATCGCTCGATTCCTCCTCTCCTAGCAGCATTTTCTTCAGCCTTGAAATTCCCGCACGAATACGAGATTTAATGGTCGATTCATTTGCTCCCGTCACATCCGCAATCTCTCGTATCTTAAGCCCATGATAATAATTGAGAATGATAGCATCTCGCTGATGTTCCGGCAGAGCGAGCACAGCCTGCTTCGCTTGTTCCTGCTGGTCATGCAACTGAAACAAGTCCCATACGTTGCTACGGGCATCCGGAATCGTCTCGTCCAGTTCATCTTGGATGTTCGAGTTACGGTACTGTTTGCTGCGGTAGTAGTCTAGACAGTGATTAACAGCAATTTTCAGCAGCCAATGTTCGAATTTGCCATGGCTCTGATAGCTGGGCAGCGATTGCATCATCTTGATGAATACTTCTTGCGTCAGATCATATGCAGTATGATGGTTGCCAATCTTGCGATAAATGTAGGAGAAGATCATCGCGTAATGCCGCTTGACCAGCATCTCCATTGCAGCTTGGCTGCCGCTTCGTATTTCTGTAATTAGCTCCTCATCGGAAAGCACAGTACTCCCCCCTCATCTCTATTAACGATATAAATCATCAAAAAGACGATGTTCAGTAAAAATATTTTAAATTACAAAAAACCGACTCCCTAATAGAGAATCGGCGAAAATCATAGTATCGAATAATTTAGGATCGTAAACCTATTATGATCAATGAATATGATGTACGACGCTGATAAATATGCTAAAATCATGAGCACATAGATTGCGACAACATTAATAGAAAGGCGAGCGTATATGAACCAAGATATTTACATTCGCATGGCAGAAGAATCTGATGCGCAGGAGCTGTTGCACATCTACGCTCCATATGTCACCGATACGGCGATCACGTTCGAGTATACTGTACCAACCGTCCAAGAATTTGCAAGTCGAATTCGGCATACGCTGCAAAGGTACCCTTATCTTGTAATTCTTCAAAACGGAAAAATCTGCGGATATGCATATGCATCTATCTTTAAAGGCCGTGCTGCGTATGACTGGTCAGTTGAGACAAGCGTATATCTGCGGCAAGATTGTCGCGGGGCAGGACTAGGCAAGAAGCTGTATTATGCTTTGGAGGACGCCTTGAAGCGGCAGAATGTTATTAACGTGAACGCATGTATCTCTTATCCATGTGAGCCGAATGAATATTTGGACAACGGCAGCGAGAAATTCCACAACAATCTAGGCTATAAGAAGGTAGCTCATTTCACCAAATGCGCTTACAAATTTGATCAGTGGTACGATATGATCTGGATGGAGAAAATGATAGGGGATCACACAAACAAGCCTGAACCGTTCATCCCGATTACCGAGTTGTAAACGGCGGCAGTCTTTTAGACTGCCGCTATTTTATTGAGCTATCGTTTCCCGTTAATTCAATAACATCCACAGAGTCTTAGTATGGTAAGAACTAACGAATCACAATAATGGTTGCAATAGAAAGAGTGGATATAATAAGTTTAGACTTATCATTAAAGAAATCGACAAAGCTTATGACTGAGACAAAATTCCTTTAACAAACAATGAGACACTGTGCTTGTAGAACTCTTCCTCGGTGACGAGTTGGGACTGATATTGCCCGTGAATCAGCTCGCTCATCTGAAATCCGTAGCACATCGAGAGAAAAGACATGGCGGTAAGACGCTCATCCTGTTTGGCTATAACTTTTTTCTTCTGCAGTCGTTCAAAATATTCAACCAGCAAGGAGTGTAGCTTCATCGGTGGATCGGCCAGCACTCTGTCCAATTCGGGAAGCATTCCTTTGTCGCGGATGCCAATCAAAATGATGTCCGCATTTTTATGGAAAAACAAACGGTACTGCTGACTTACATTCAGCAGATCGACTTCCGGATTATCGGTCGCGTCCTCCTTTAACAGCTTCTCAAATTGCGGGATATCCGAGTGTCTCTCAATGATGGCTTCCAATATGCCTTGCTTGCTTCCAAATTGCCGGAAAATCGTAGATTCATTGACTTTAGCTTCCGTTGCAATGGCTTTGGTACTTACTCCCCGATAGCCCTTCTTTTTGATGAGCCGTGTCGCGGCTTCAATGATTCTGTCCGAAGTTTGCATTGTATTTCTCCTTTTGCAGATGTTAAACCTATTCTACTACAAGTTTTGCATATGCAGCAGGATCGGGGTTCATCATTTTCATAAACGTTTATTTACAGCAAATCGCTTCTTTGTTCCCAGCGGCTTGGTTCCGTAATCTTGACATGATCAGGCACCAATTGCGTGAGCGTGCCTAATTTATCAAATGTAATCTGGATTCGGTCAGAGGGCAACAGCCATTGTTCGGTCTCGATTGCGCAGCAATCCGGTATCGTCCCCATTCCTATAATCGTGCCTGGGAGCGGCGTGAAAACTTTGAGAACCTCCTCCATCACTTTTGCAGGGTGTGCAGAATACTCGGATGTGCTTCCCTTCCAGTGCAGTCTCTCCCCGATGCGTACATCCACATCCAGTGCCAGCGGGTTGTCAATTTCATCCGGCGTAACTAGAAATGGTCCTATTCCTTTGCTGCGATCAAAATCTTTGCAGCGCGTCGGTCCGGTCAGCGCCTGGAAATCCGGCCACTGCACGTCGCGGACAGTACTGTCGTTAAAAATAACATAACCTGCAATGCAGTTCCCCTTCCCTGTAACAAAGGCTAGTTCCGGCTCGATATCCAGGTAGGAAGAGTACGAAGGCCAATGAATCGTATCCCCATCGCCAATTAATGCATTATGGTTACACTTGTAATAACTGAAAGTTACTTTCTTCGGATCTCGTTGGAATTTTTCGTCAATTTTCCGTTTAAGTTCTTCTCTTTCCGGCCCTGTATATTCTCTTCGCAGCAGATTTACGCCAGCATTTCTTAGATGTCTTGGTGTCAGCCCGAAATCGATAAGCGCAGCCGGATTCGGAACCGGCGGCAGCAGTGTTACCGCTGCAATCGGGCAGATTTCATTTTCATTGAAATGATGCGACTGTTCGACAGCATATTGCATCATTTCCTTAGCGGCATCATAACTTGCCGGCAAATAATGAAGATAGCTATCCATACTTTCAAGACTATCAAAGAATGTTCCCTGCTTATTCATAATTGCGGCAAAAGACACGACAAACTTCTTGTTTATTACAAGCCCAAACAAAGGTTCCTGGGATGTCTTCGTTTGAAAGGTTACTAGCTTCATGTTGCAGCGCCTCCATCCATGTAGTGTGATGTTATTCTGCGATTATCATATAGTATAGAATAAATGCATGCAAGTACTTGCTTGCATTTATGTTTTCCATTCTCTATTATAAAGACATAGTCAGTATGCCTTACCTCAAAAACATATACGCAAAGGAGAATTCTCATGAAGTATGGACGTATTATCCAAAAACCTCGCGTTAAATTTTTTGAAGTCGCAGATGGAGTCTTTGCCGGTATTTCGCCGTATCGCGGCATCAGTTGGGCCAATGCCGGGTTCATCAACAAGGGTGAAGGGCTGGTGTATGACACGTTCTTTGATTTGTTCCATGCGCGGGAAATGCGGGAGGCTTTTATGGAAGTAAGCAACGGCAGCTCTCCCGCATATGTGGTGAACTCGCACTATAACAGCGACCATGCCTGGGGAAACAAAGTGTTTGAAGATGCTTGCATTATTATGCACAAGGAAGCGTCTAGAGAGCGTCTCACCGAAAATATCGCCTGGATGGACAGCGTCATCAGAAGAGGAAAGGATTCTCCGGAATCGACTTCCGGCGAACGTTTTTTTGCAGCGGAATTTGAAGGATTCGACCTGGAAGGCGTAGAATGGGTGCTCCCGAATATTGAGATAAAGGACGATATCAACATCCGTCTCGGCGATACGGAAGTTATGATATACAACGTAGCTCCGGCCCACTCTGACAGTGACTTGCTGCTGTGGATGCCAAAAGAAAAAGTGCTGTTCGCCGGCGATGTCGTGTTTAACGGTTGTACGGCATACAGCGAAGAGGGAACCCTCAATTGGGTTAAAGTGCTTGATCGCATTATTGATGAAATGAAACCCGAAATCGTTGTTCCAGGACATGGCGCCATCTGCGGCCTGGATTTCGTGAAGGAGCAGAGAGACTACCTCCTGAACCTGATCAGCGAGTTCAACAAGCATTACAATGATGAAATTGATGCCTTGTCCCTAACCAAGCAAATTGATATTTCCCGCTTCCTTCATTGGATTCAGCCAGAACGCTTGTATGTTACAGTGGACATCCTATTGAAAAGCAAACGAGGGTTACCACCCCTTCCAATTTGGAACGAGGTGCCTGCTAAACTGGAAGACATGAAAGCTTTTTTGGCCGGAAAATACGGAAATCAGATCGATCCATGGGATCCCATGAGTGTTTGGCAAGAATAGCAATTTGAAGCTAGTCTGCGAATAACAAAAATCGGCCCTGTCGCAGACGATGCGGACAGCGGCCGTTTTTTGGGATTGTTCCACGGAATTAAAATCGGTGCTTAAGGAGCGATGCCAGTCTATAACTTTATTTTCTCGGTTTATCAAGATCTAAATTTAGGAAAGTCAGATATAATAAAGGGTTCCACATATTAGTCATGACTAATATGTGGAACCCTTTAAGTTTAACTATCGTTCTCGTTTAGTTAAGAGCAGCAACAAGCAGTTATGCTACATATTAAAGAAATTTGACCCAGGCATGACCTTCTGGAAATTGCCGGTTTAAAGAAGATTTCAGCCATGCTTTTTCTTGTGGTAGAAGTGACGGAAGCATTGTTTGGAAATCATTGTGATCTTTTTCTCGTACTTGCGAACTACCTGCTTTATGGAGAAGTTGGATTTCAGGTCTTAAATAAGGTATGCCTTCAACAGTTTTCAAACAAATTTCATCAAGTGGTCTTCTAATTGATTTATCTCTCTTATAAGTCCAAAAATTCTCTTCGGTATCAATTATCATAATTTGAAATGCCCAAGGCGTTTCACTACTCTTACTAACCCAAATGTCCTCCGTAGATTTCAAATACTCTCCATCTTCCCAAAGATCAAGCTTACCATCCTGAGCCTTGTATAACATCCAATCACGTTTTAAATTCTGATAAGCGATTAATTGCTCATCTCGAGTGATAATAACATCTATATCGCTATGTTCCCTTGTTTGCTTACATAGATGCAAATCTAAAGCCCAACCTCCAGCGATACACCACTGAATCGGCATGTCAGAAAAAACTTTATTTATTTCAAACACAGTTATTGGCATCCAATTACTTATATCCGTCCTCAAATCCATTCCTCCCATTACTTCTATAGTCTCAATCCTACGCTATCGTTCTTCGTTAGCTCAATAGTCTTATGTTTTAATTAGAGTCGCTGCTTATAGTTGTGAGGCTTGCCGAACACCTAATGCAGTGACGTCCCGACGTGCTTAGGGGGCTGGATGTGGTCACTCGCTTCTCAGAGTGACCCGAAGCGTCAATATGGTGTTAATCGAAGGAAGTTCTGGAAGCAACCATTGCATTTAACGCGTTCTCAAAATAGCTATATACTTCATCTGCAATTCCCAGAAACTCGTCAACAAGTACATTATTACTATCCAAGTAACTAGCATACAGATAATCAACTAAAGCGGAGTCAATCTCACAATAGTTTAATATGGCATTCTTCATCTTAATAATGTCATCTTGCCATACACCTGTATCTTCTAAAACCAAAGAGTATAATGCACGAATTAATCTCTTAGAGTAACCTTTAATATATCTATTTTTCATTGTGTTATCACTAGCATTAGAAAGTAAACTATGTCTACGATCTACTTCCTTCTTGGTCTCTGTATTTAAGTCTAAAATGAACTCTGGAGAAATAATTATCGGTGGTACTTTTTCACCAACGTCATGACCATATATGCAAACACAAATTATCTTTACCCAAAAACCCCAATCATTTGGTTTACTTAATACATCGTCAATCGAGCAAATTGTCGTATCAATCTTAGTTAATACTGGATATTCTTCCAAAAGCCTGTCTGTAATATTTGACAATCTTTCGTAATCAATATCTTTGGGATTTTCACATACAATAGTAAAGTCTGCATCTGACTTAAAAGGTTTAGCAGTTCCTTTTGGAATCGAGCCACACATATAAATACTATGAATCTTACCTTTAAATTCGGTAAGTATATTATCTATATACTTATCAACAAAATCCTTATATTCACTTTGTATTACAATTCTATTTATAACTTTTTCTAATATCATATAGACTCCTCCTAAACTAAGAACTTCTTTCGGCTAACGTCTTTTTGCGAACTTCGTAAATTCGTCATGACTTAAGTTATTCGCAAAATCATTCAACTATCCTGCCTGTTACTTCGACGACAAAGCTGACCGCTGCGGTTGTTTGCTCAACTTTACTATCATTACCCATTAGCTTTAATGTAACTTCCATCGTGCCAAACTTTCGCAAAGAGCCTTATAAGCACGCACCGCGATATTAGCATCATCTGCAAGGATGGTGATTGAATCCTCGAGATACGAGACAATTATTCGAAAAATGAATTCTCCATCCCCTTCAATCCAGTAATAAATTTGATAAATCTCTTGTTCTTTACTGGCGTGCTCTCGTACCACTGTAGCATCTATAAATTCATCAACTATTGCCTCAGGAAGAAAAGGTAAATAAGTATGCGAACGTAGAGGCTTCCTGTACCCGTAGATGATTAGTTTATTTTCCAAGTCTCCAACAATTCTATTCGCCATCTTTAAGCTCCCATCTCTATTTGATACTACTGATATTTTCGTTATATCTCTTTTTATTTTCATTAAGAATTACTTCTTGTACTCTCACAACAACCCCCTAACGAAAGCCTTTCTCCTCAATATATTAAATAATTTATACAAAGTGTTAATGCTATTGTTAAGATTTCTATTGAACAAAAAATAGAGGAAAGTAGCTCATATAATGAACTAACTATCCTCTATATACGATACTACAATTAACACGGTATAATACTTTATTTTTCAGTCTACTATTTTCATCGGACAGTAATTAAGCTAAGAAGACGGATACTATTCGAAAAATCCGTATTGCTGTTCGTCGATTTCGAAGTCGTGTTCACCACAAACTCCATATTCAATCATTTATTCTATGATCGTAAGAAGCGGCCACTGTTCCTTCCAATTCTTCTTGCTAACCCGTTCCACATAATAGCTGTGATTTGGAAACTGCGGACATCTTCTCACGACGAGCTGAAATAAATCTTCCAGTCCATACGGTGCACAAATATCCAATTGATCGTGATCGTCCAATCGAGCACCAACGGCTGTCGCCGTTTCCGTCCAGTGATACAGTGCGTTCCATGTTGATGTATAGGGTTTTACTCCATTATGAGTGTGCATCCTCGCTTGGTTTTTGACCGACCATTTCTCATTGCCCGTCTGCTGAATCAGCGCCTGCTCCAAGCGAAGATCCCGTTCCTCGGATACATCATCGCGATCAAAATACACAACATCAATATCACTATGTCTGCTGCGATTATCGAACCCATGAAGCTTGTCCCATACATAGTTGCGGATGTATCCCGCCGCAATATAGCATTGCGGCAGTTGTAACTCCTGAACGATACGCAAATCACGCATGAACGCTTCATGCTCACGCAAATATTGTTTCAGCCGTTGCTCTAGCACTTTTTTAACCCTCATTTCCACTGGAAACTATGATTGCTTCATTCCGACCGCAATCCATCTTCCGTTTTACGATCACTGTTACCCAAGCTTATGGCCACAGTTCGGGCAAAAGTTGGAGCCTTCATTTCTGGTTCCGCAATTCGGACAGAAGTTCGGCTTCTGATTTCCTTCCGTTGATACAGAACGAGTAGAAGTAGAAGCATTCGCATCGGATGATGCTGCCGTTTCGCCCATTGCCGGCTTCTGGACTTGATTCATATTTTTCATCATTTCATTCGCCATGTTCATTCCCATCATCATGCCGGCCATATCTGAGGCCATTCCCCCGCCGCGTACATCACCGGAAGCGATCCCGTCAGTCATCGCAACTTGCTGATACTTCTGCATATCGCCAATCATCTCATAGGATGCCGTCTTCGTAATCATGTCTTGGATTTCTTCTGGGTAATTGAAGCTCATGACCTGGAAGCCAGTGATGGTCATCCCCTGATCCATGACTTCCATATCGAGGTCTTCCTTCATCCCTCTTGCAATATCGAAAGCATTTGCCTGCAAATCGAACAAGTCCTTGCCTTCTCTAGAAATCCATTTCATTAACAGTTGATCCATAATAGACGTAATCCGCAGCTTCACATCCTCAACGAGATAGCTTTCCTTCACGCCAGCAATCTTATCGATCAAGGTAACATAATCATGCACCTTGAAGTTGAACGTGCCGTTCGCACGAATTGGCAAGCCGCCAGGGAGTTTCGGGTGAGGAATGAGAATTGGATTTCGCGTGCCCCATCTGACCGTGAATTCCTTCGTATTGACGAATAATACCTCTACCCGCATTCCGCTGTTGAAGCCGAACTTAAAGCCTTTGAGTGTAGAAAGGAATGGAATGATATCGGAATCAATGCTGTACTCGCCATCATCCTGAAAGATTCCTTCGATCTTGCCATTATTGATAAATATCGCATCTTGACCCGCGCGGATAATCAGCTTGCTTCCTTTTTTGATCTCTCGATTGCTCCATTTCCAAAAGATCATATCATCGCGGAACTCTTCCCATTCCACCACATTTGCAAATTGATTTTTGAAAAACATATGCTTACCTCCGTCTCTCCCCTAAAATGATCCTCTGCTGCCGCTATGCGAATGGCCGCCTGATGTCGTTCCACCACCACCGCCTCTGCTGCCTCCTCCACTGCTTGAACTGGAGCTGCTGCTATATCTCCTCGTTCTTGTTGTACAGGTACGGATATAGTGATCTAAATAATCAACCAAACCTGCTGAGTTCGGATCTTCATATGTCTGAGCATCTACGGTAACCCGTCCGCCGGAACGATATACGAGCAGCGTAACGATTCCGCCTCCAATGACTAAAGCCGCACCTAGTTGGACCCATATATTCAATAAGAGATTGTCAGGATTCACTCCCGGGCGGTAGCCCATGTATTTATGAACCGTCTTCAGATAGGTTAAAAATCCATCCTTGTATTCCTTATCCGCTAAATACGGGGCAATCTTATCTCTGATTTGATCCAATCTATCATCGTCGAAATATACCTTCGCCTTATAGAATCCAGCAAGATATATCTCTCTATGTATCATGTCTACCATTAAAATGATAGCGTTGCCATGACGCATTTTATAACCAGGGCCATATTCATCATAGAAGTCTTGAGTCATTCTCTTTACATCGTAAGCAAGTGGATCATTGGTCGTATAAATAATCATGTCTGTTTTTCGCTCTTCGCTGTACTGCTTTGCCAGTTCTTGCAGCTCTTCGTATTCTCGCCCAGTCAGCAGCTTTGCCTCATCGAAGATCAGCTGGTTTCCTTTTTTATAACTGGGGTCGCTCCATTTTTTGAACATGCTTGGATTGGAGCTATTCATTGCACCATTTGAACTCTCACCGCTGCTTGAACTGGTGAAGCTAGACCCGTTCGTAGTACTGGAGGAGGTGCTCGTAAACGTGCTGCTGGTTGTGCCTGATGTACTACTGCTCGTCGTGGTTGTCGTGCTCGTAAACGTAGTCCCATCGTTCGTGCTGCTGATTGTACTGCTAACGGTACTGTTCTTACCCGAGTCGACTGCTTCCGATCCCGTTGTTACATACTGATAGACGGACTCGATATACCTTTGAAAAGCAGCCTTATAACGGCCTTCCCCATATTCATCAGCGACAATATCGGTTATGCTGCTTAGCCGTTCATCGTCCAAATGATCTGCCGCCTTTTGAAATACATTTATGTAGATTTTCTCGTGATTCGTATTCAGAATCAGCACAGCTGCATTACTGACAGAAAAATCTTCATTGGAGTTATTTTTCGCGTATAAATCCTGCAGCACTTCCCAAGTCCCTTGATCTTTATCTGTTACAATCCCGATGATATTGATCCCTATTTCCGATCCATACCGATTGGCCAACTCGTTCAATTCTTTTACTTCCTTCTTACTGAGTACACCCACGGAATCATCAATTAACTGCTTGGTATTCTTGGCAGCCGCACTGACGCTTCCCGTGATCACCTCCATGGGGATGGCGAGCAGCAATGCTGCGAACAGCAGGACGACAGCGCTAACACGATGCCTTCTCATCAGAATTTCCCTCCTATATACAAATAGGACACAAGCTGAAATACGAGGAAGAATATCGCCGATAATCCCGCAAACCATGCGAACACCTTCGACTTGCTGATCGGGGGCTTGCCGACCACCTTGCCCGTCTGTCCATTCATCGCAAACGTATATTCCAGTTTATTATAGTCATAATGCAGTACCCAGACCGGAAGCAGAACATAGTCAGCTCGCTGCGTCTCCGTGTGAATATGAACATTCTCATACTTCGCTGACGTATACTCCGTTACGGTTGAATCTATGTATTCAAAAATATACTCATGTATTTTTTCCTTTACCCGCGGCAGCAGCTCTTCCTCGTCATAACTATATGTTTCAGCAACATAACCTGCTAAGTATGGCGTCTTAAAGTTCTCAAGCTTTTCATAGGGAAAAGGTTCGAGCTTATCCATAAGTTCATCTGTCATCTTTGCTGAAGCATCCACCGGAACTTTTATATAATCCAGGCAAATCTCGCGATAGAAATCATAGTGTGCTGTTTCCGTATAATCGTAATCGCCTGAGCGGTATTTGCTGACCTTCGTGGCGCTGCCATGAACCTCAATTTCATTCTGCAAATCATAGAGCCAGAATGGGACATACATCCCCGTTATACCCTTAATTCGATTCGCCGACATGAACCCTTTCGGAGTAATGAGTCCCTTTCCACACCATCTTTTGAACTCCATCACTGCTTCTTCCTTGCTAATGGCAAAAGGAATAATCTTCACTGGCGCCAAATTCCCAGTCAATCGATCTCCTAATACAACGGCTGATCCACAAAAGCTGCAGCTCGTTGCGCTCGTCTCAGCTTCTGTGATAATGACAGCGCCACAGCTATGGCAGTGATATTCCGCTGCAGCATCTTCCTCTGTGAACACGTATTTGGTCAACGGATCCTGCATGTCTTGAACATTGTCTTCTCTTCCACAGCTATGACAGGTTAACATCTCCGAATACGTGTCATACTCCATCCCGCTACCGCAGTTCGAGCATTTATATTCAATAACCGGCAACCTATTCACCCCTAGAGCATAGAAAGTATCTATTTATATGTAGTGCCTATGAATCGAGATTCAATTCTTTTCCTTCTTCAACTGCTCGATCAGCTCGTCCAAATCGTCTTTCTTCCCACCTCGAAGTTCAGCAAGCGCCATCGCTTCGTCGTAAGCGCGGTTCACCTTGTCTTCCATCGCATCGAATGCCGAAGCCTGATCTCCATGTATAGAGCTGCTTGCATTTACTCGTTCCTGTGCCTGGGCCGCTGCAAGCTTCCCCTTAAGTGCTGCACGCCGCGCCTCCAGCTCGCCGATATCAGAGACCAGCTTGTCCTGCAGCTGCTTCATTTGAGAAGCATTTGAAGTTGCCATATCATAAGCGGTTTGCAGCTGCTGCAACTTTTCCGAATGAACTGCCTTTTTCTCTAAAAAAGCACGTGCCCCAGCTTCATTCCCATCTGCCGCTGATTTCTCCGCATATCGCTGCAGTTTTGCGATTTCTGCTGTGCATTCGTCCAATGCTCGTTTGGCTCGCTGCTCTGCTGCAACAACGGAAGCCGTCTCAGCCTTCACTTTGCCGAGATCACTGTTCAACTTCCGCATGTAATCATCAATGATTGTCTCAGGGTCTTCCGACTTCTGAAATAGACTATTGATGTTGATGGACATGAGTTCCTTGACTCTCGATAAGATTTCGATAATGCTTCCCTCCATTAGAAGAATTTTCATCTCCAATCTATACGTTAATCATACAGCAAATATAGGTAAAAAGGATGGGGGAATTCGACATTTTGAACTACGGATCGATTTCTTGCGACATGTGTGTAAGAAACCACACCCGAACCATTTTTAGCTTCAGCGATGGTATAGCCAATCCATGAACGCACTGGGATCGTTTTTTCAAAAGAATGAATGATGGGCGATCGTACGCCCAATGCTTGTACGATTTTTTCCCCGGCAATATCGTGTTCGATTTCGAGCTGACTTTCGTCAGATTGATCTGTTTGCCCTACCTATGTTTCCGAAGCATCGCTTCCGTCTGTTCTTGAATTCAATACGGACAGGCAATACGACTGATAAGTTCACAAAAAAAGGCCAAGTTTATTAGCTAAACTTGGCCTTTATATCTTTTATGTATTCTCCGCTGGTTACTATTTAGCTAGAGTCCCATATATCCTTTTACCTACTGATTTGCTTGTTGGATAGTAAAGCTCTTTACAATGTTATCAAACTCTTTCATATCCTCTTTTTTATAACGAGTTTTATCAACGAAGAACATGATCGTTACGAAATCATCATCCTTATGAAGGATCGCTATTTTCCCTATCGATCCATCCGTTTTATAATCCAATACTTTTGCATTCTCACCAGCAATCTTTCGATTTGTTTCATTAGAAACGGTATAACCTATACTACTAAGTTTTTGTTGAAATGCCTTCGTATATTGTTCTAAGTTCGAATTATCTATTGTCTGCAGAAAAATATCAACACCCATGTAATAATTGCTTACCATTTTTCGTTCGTTGGTTTGATATGTTGCACCCCAGTTTCCGTTCACCATAACCTGATAAAAATTATTGGATTCTCTATTGAACAGATTAAGATATTTCGGCCCACCAATTGTAATCTTATTATCCTTCTTATTAAATTCTAATTTGGAAGTAAGTCCGAAATAATCCGTCATCGACTTCACTGGTAAATATAAAGTTCCCTCATACATCAGTGCCTTTACATTACTGGCTTCTTGTCCATTTAGATCTACCTTCACAGAGGGATACAATAGAGCTTTTACTTCTTTGTAGTTCGAAGCTGCAAATCCACTTGCTGTCCCTATAATGAATACACCCACAAAAGCCGATATGATAACACTCTTTTTCATCTGACACACCCCAATTATTGATAAGTTTTTTCATAAAACGATTTCAAATTCGTTTTTTTCACTTGGCACGGTACTGTTCACAAAGTCTTGTCTAATAGCTTCCATTAGCACTTTCTCGAGTCTGTCTTGCCGATTTTTTGGACGAAATAACCGACTCTCTTACATACCAAAGAACCCGTTATAAATTTAATACATAATAAACAGGATTTCCAGCGTTCTCTTCGAATGCACCGTTAATATCAGCCATAATGGAATCCATATAATATTGATTTTTTATTGGCTTGAATACTTCCTTAATTTCTTTACCAAAAAGCACTACGCCTCGATTGTACGTCACAATAATTATTCGACTTTTTCGAAGAAAGCTAAGGGTGTTCCTTTTGAGTTGTTCAAAGGGGTATTTCATCTTGTACTTCACAAGTGCAATCGGCGGGCTAAAGGTCAATTGAAGCTGCCAAAGGAATTGTTGCTTATCGATTCAACTACGGTCACCGTTGGTAAGACCCGTCTCCCTTGGGCACCGTATCACGGAGAATGAGCTGGGATCAAGCTGCACGTTGCCTTCCACGCTGCCAGTAGTCAGCCACAGAACGTGATATAGACAGTTGGCTCCCGCCATGACGGGCCTGTTGGCGAGGAACTTGCAGATTCGTCATATATTCTCGTGCAAGATCGCGCGTACGGAAAAATCGAACGATTTGATCGTTATAAAACGGAAGGTCAATCCTTTGTCATTCGATTGAAAGAGAACGTACCAACTTTATTTGGTACGACAGAAAATGCAGTATATCGGCAGCTTTATTCAGCCTTGATTGTCTATGTGTTATTGAAATTTTTCTATGATAGAGGCAGTTCAATAGTGCCACGTCATGCCACCATTGCTTATGCGCAGTTTTCGCGATTTCTACTGCACAACCAACTTTCTGAAATTTGGCTTGTGAAGCTTTCACTTTTTAGGGAGAAGTCTGGTCTTTTTGAGCAGTCTCGTTTTCCGTTATCTGGTTAATCAACAGGTGTGCTTTATATATAAATTTAGATAGCTTGTTGAACGCACCCGTTAGTTGAAGAAACGTATCTACTTAAATTCATTTGCAAATGCTCCATTTTCGCTATGCAATAGATATCTTTTATCATTAACTACATTATGGTAATCAATTTCTAAAAAATATGTTGCTTTACTTAGAACGTCATAAAAGAAAGGAACAAACTCCAAATCTTTAAAAATATAAACTTCTATTTGTTCATCATTATTTCGATATGCTTCAAATAGACGATGGTTTCCATTGATACAATAAGGTTTGTTGTTAGTTAAATATCGACTCTGAAGTACCATTACAGGATTTTTATGATTGGGTTTTATCCGATTTGGGTCTTTATTTATGTTACCTTGATAAACAGCATCAATTATGTGCGACGGAGCAAACTGTACCGGCTTAATACCTTCTTCTTTTATAAGTGAAGTAGCACCGTCAATGTCTAAAACATATTCAAATACACCAATTGGATACTCTGCATATAATGAAAATGTTTCCTGCCCAATCGGATGAATTACAGGGTAAGTTTCACTATTAAGAGATTGATTTAAAATTTCAGTCCATTTTTCGGCAACCTTAGCCCCATAAACAGATTTTTTCTCCATTTCTTGAATACGTGAAATAAAGTGATTATTGGGGCCAAAATATTGGGATTCTGTTTCATATATTTCAATTTTACTTTCCATCTATAATTCCCCTTTATCTTCTTTTGAATTATCTTATTTCACGCCTGTTGATTATCCAATAAAATACTATTTTGAAATAGCGAAAAGGCCGCTCATTCGGTAAAATGTTTGTACCCCTACAAACTCCCGAAACGAGGCGACCTCATGAAAAAGTCTACCATGCTCCAGCAACCCTTCAATCCATATTGTCCGAAGAAGAAGTAATGAAGACAGCCCAACTGGTAGGATATCACGAGACAGTTCGTAAATTTTCGGTCTACACCCTGCTACAATACTGGACTCAAGCTGCTTTTGAACAATGGGATGGCTTTCAAGACGGTGCTGACCGCGCTGTTACCTATAGACTTACTCAATGGTCCGACAGAAAATGCAGTATATGGTCAGCTTTATTCAGCCTTGATTGTCTATGTGTTATTGAAATTTTTCTATTATACAGTCAGTTCAATGGTGCCACGTCATGCCACCATTGCTTATGCGCAGTTTTCGCGACTTCTACTGCACAACCAACTTCCCGAAATTTGGCTTGTGAAGCTTTCACTTTTTAGGGAGAAGTCTGATCTTTTAGAGTAGTCTCGTTTTCCGTTATCTGGTTAATCAACAGGCATGGCATATTATATTACCTCGGACTCTAGAACTTTCTTCAGATAATACCGCTTATGATGTTGTGGACAATTATCCAGTATACCATAAATTTCATACTCATGCTTCATATAGAAATGTAATGCCTGAAAATCAAATGTATCTAAATGAATTAATTGTATTTATACTTTCTAGCAACCACTTCCAAATCCGTTAATAGTTTTGATCCTTAGCCATTCTTTCTGTATTCTTCCTTCACCTAAAGTGCATCGACGTACAAACATTTCCAAGCGTAATCAAAACAATTGATTCCCGCATCCTTGATATGCTTATTAATTTCAGCAAAAGGAACCTTAGGTTTAAATGATACATTTGATTCGTTATACTCAACGATTCTCTCTTCAATAAAGTCAATATCTGCTTTTGTGCTGCTAACGATAGAATAAAAGTTCATATAAAACGCAAAGCTTGAACTAGCGGCATACGGATACCTCTATTAAGAAAATATTATTGGACAAGATACCGGAAAGTGCAATCGTTCGATCGAAACCACCTTACTCGATTACGGACTAAATCATATTGGGACTGCAAGTAATTTAAAACGATGAATTTCTGAGTTTCTGAGCTTCCGCTTCAAACAAACCATGGAACGAATCCCTTTGTAAGCTTTGGAGGTTGGCAAGTGCCTTGGCACTTTTGGCTGCAAAATTGAGCATTCTTCACTTGCAAAAAACACACGGTAACCTACAGATCCAAGATCGTTAATAACGGATATCACCTTACGATTAGTTCGAATAAATCCTCTAATCCATATGCCGCAAATGTCCAATTGATTGTCTTCATCCAATCGAACCAGATTGCCGTAGCTGTTTCCGGCCACCTACGCAACGCATCAAGCGTGGACGCATAAAAATCATACAAGTATTGATTTAGCTTGGACTCTAGCAATCACTCTTCTTCTCATGAATTTCGGTTGCTTTCCATTGCTGTTCAAGACTTGAAGTCAACTGAATCACCCTATTCTCTAGTGCTGGATCGTTATACCTACATCATCTCATATATTCGTAACATAACATCATTATTATCCAAAAATTTCTTCAAAATAATTATACTTTTTCACGGGAGCTTATGGGTAAGCCGTCCCTATCGTGCAGGATCAAAAACCGTTCGAGCGTCATACAGAATTATGCAATTCGTGGGATACACAGGAATGATGATCCAATGAATAATCATAATAGAGGCTATTCACACCGCTTGCTTCGACAGCAATCATCGAACATCAAGCAAAAATTCATGGAGAGAGGTGCGTCATTTGTTCAACACATGTACACGCTTGATAGCCGCATGCGTTGCCGGAATCATGCTAACACTCGGGTTACAGGGCACGATGAGTCCAGCAGTTGCCGAGCCATCGCAACCGCGGGCTGCCGTGGAATGGTTTAGGGATTATGGAAGCAGTTCCAGAGGGGAAGCGGTCATCCCTACCTCCGATGGCGGTTATTTGACGGTAGGGAGCATTACGGAGAAGGAAATGATTGGGCAAGATAGTTGGCAATATGTCGTTAAGGCCTATATCATTAAAACGGATGTAGAAGGACAGCCCCTATGGGAGCAAAAGCTAGATCATTATTCGTCCGGGAATGCCGCGTACCGGGCAATAGAGACTAGGGACGGAGGATATTTAGTAGCCGGCACCTACAAGTCCTACGACGGCAAACCGATGGACAAGCTATATCTCATTCGGCTGGATGCGTCTGGACAAGTACTGTGGCACAAGGCTGTTGATGATGGACAATTCCACCACACTCCGGTAGCTATTGTTGAAACGGATGATGGCAGCTTTATGATTGCCGGGAGAGGGATGTTCTCTGCCAGCGCCTACGAAAAAAGCTACATCCTGAAGGTGGATAGCAACGGAGAAAAGTTATGGTATCGTGATTATCGCTTTATCGGCAGCGAATTCTTTGCCGATATGATACCCGCCAATGACGGAGGTTATATTGTAATTGGCGGCATAGGCTATCCAGATTATGAGCCTGGCGATGAGGACGCCATGCTTATGATGAAGCTTAATGAGGAGGGCGACATCGTATGGTCACGGCCGTTTCAAGAACCAAATACGAAACGGCGTGCCTTTTCTATCATCTCTTCCGATGACGGAGGTTATCTGGTAGGCAATCGTAAAAAAACTAAGAAGGGTGATGTCACCATTCTCACCAAGACGGACGTACACGGTCACCCGGAGTGGGAAAAAACATATACAGCCCCGAGCCCAGAATCGTTCAGAAGCTTGGTGCGGACGAAAGACGGCTATGCCCTGCTCGGTACAGGCACGTTAAGCGAGAGCTCGGACAGGAAATGGGAGTATGCGATAGTCACGTTCGACGTAAACGGCGTGTTGACAAGCCGCGAAGTGCTCCCAGGCCCACCCCTGAGCGACGTTGGCAAGGCAGCGATAGCTCGCGACGGTGGGTTTATTTTCACCGGAACCGTAAGACGAGGAGAGATATGGAAGCTTCAGCTCATGAAGCTGGCTCCATTCGAGAACATGCCTCCTACAGAACAGACATTGGCAAGCATTTCTTTCATGGAGAAAGAGATGCAAGTAAAATCAGGCGCCAGCATGCCGACTGTACTGCAAGCCGTGTACGGTAATGGAATGGTCAGCGATATATCAGGCGTAGCCGTGTATAGCTCGGATGATTCTCGTATTGCCGACGTCGACACATCGGGTCGGGTCACGGGTCATGAGCCTGGAGTCACTTATATTGGGGCCACTTACGGAGGACTCAATGCCAGCTTGAAAGTAACCGTGCTGCCTGAGGATTGGGTTGAGCCTGAACCAGCCCGCGGAGACCTCCGGCTGGATTCTAACGACTACTCGCTAAGTGCCGGCTCCATGATCGATGTAAGGGTCATACTTTACGACTATTCTGTACATAAAGAAATAGACGTGACCAAGGAAGCAACTTTCCGAAGTGCCAATTCAGATATTCTCGAGTGCGATGATGAGGGGAACTTGATTGGCCGTAAGGCGGGATTCACGAAAATCCATGCTGCCTATAGGGGACTCCAGGCGACGTCCAACGTTCAGGTGCTTCGAGCATCCGTTCCTCAAGAAGTGGAACAGCCAGAGCTAGATTTGTAATCAGCCGTAATTCATGTAATATTCGTTACAAGTAAAGGCTTAGCTAGAGCACGGAGTTCGGAACTAAAAAATACGTTTCTCCCTTACTCCATATTCACTCCACTATCGAATGCCGTGCTCTAGCATTCATCCTTTTATAGACGAATTATTTCCCGAGCAATATTCTTGTACGTATCTTTGGGTAGCTTTTCCTTTACAATGACTAATAGATCAATATCACTTTGTTGAGGGGTAAAGCATCCCATCACCATAGAACCGTGTAAGTAGATTCCCACTAGCGATTGCGATAATTCACATTTCAAGAACCCATGATACCGTCTAATACAACTTGTTGATTCATTCTGTATGACTCCCCTGTCTAATAGGTTTGACCGCTATTGACATACGCTATCAGGAACGTAATAAACTTTCTGCGTATCTTTCTTATTTACGGGATCCGTAACGATTGTAAAATATACGTTACCGTTTTTGGTCTGTACTCCCTCGATTTCATGAGTTCCCACATTCGTAATTTTCACAAGGGTTTTGTACGCTCCAGTGTTTGTCATCATCGCAATCTGCGGAGTTTC
>NZ_JMDX01000090.1:0-21715 GCF_000935845.1 Paenibacillus sp. E194 | reverse complement strand
CGCATGGAAAAAAGAGGACTAGTGATCTCAAGCGTATTATGCCCAACATTACGCAAAAGATGTTGACCCAGCAGCTGCGGGAACTGGAGGCGGACGGGATTGTCAACCGGATTACATATCATCAAGTGCCCCCTAAGGTCGAATACGAACTGAGCGAATACGGGTCGAGCCTTAAGCCGATTCTGAATGCGCTTTGTAACTGGGGAGAGAACCACATTATCAAAGAATACGGCGATAAGTTCACCGTATTGGAGGACAATATTTTAAACACGTAGACGTGAACATGGATCTTTTCAACGATTCCTGTGGACAATAAAAAGAAATACCCGGGCCCAATTGCCCAAGTATCTCCACTTGCGAAAGAGTGCCGTGCTCAGGCGCTCTCTTTCTTTTTCTCTTGACTCGATTAATATCGTGACTCTATTTCAACTAAGTTGCTTAATTTTGTGGTAAGTCTGTCCGTGTATCGAGCTAACCTTCTGCTTATTTCCATCTTCATGTACTCTTTCGTTATATGAAAACTATCCTCATAGCCATGGTACGCATAGTGTAATATCATTGTACTATCGTGCTTCTCTTCATCTACAATACGAATTTCTTTTTTCAACATCTCCTGTCTTCTTTTGGACAGGTCGGTAGAGATATCATTTGCAAGGATTTGAGCAGCCTTGGTATAAAGAGATTTCAATGTTTCAGAGGATCCCTTCATTTCGTGAATTTTCTTAGTTACCATCGTACACATCACCGAGAGTAGAACATAATCGCGCATTAATTCAATATCTTCCCTCTTTGGCTGGTTTAACTCCCCGCTTGACGCATCACTATGCCTTCTCAACAGAGCCTCCCGATGTTGCGGCAACATCATCCGGCTGGACTCCCAAAGACCATTCTTTTCGAGCTTTTTACTCATTTATAATGCCCCCCGATTTTCAGGGATCTCTCTACCGCTTGACCTGCATAGGTAAGAGAAGAAGCTCTGATAATTGCCGCATTGCCATATCGATCCTTAATCATATCCGTCACCTTATCCAGCGCTCTAGCTCTGACTTGATCTTCAAAGAGCGTTAGTTGATAATGCTGGTCATCTTCCAATGTGCTTAGCATAACACCTACACGACGTACAGGCATTCGATCCCAATATTGATAAAAAATTCGCTTGACCATATCAAATACTTTATTTGTATGATTCGTCGGATCCGGCATTTTCATTTGGCGTGAGAATCCTGTGGGCGCTTCATACGGGCTGCACATGCAGCTTACGGTTACAACCCAGCCCATATACCCTTTTATCCGACAATCTCGGCAGACTTCCTCCGTCAACTCCAACAGGACGGTATCGATCTCCGTAGAATGCACATAATCTCTGGGCAGGGTCATCATGTGGCCAATCGATTTGGGAGGTGTTTGAAATGTACCCGGTGTTACCGGACTATCATCCAACCCGTTCGCAGTTCGCCACATCACCTCGGCATGAATATCCGACTGTTTGCCGAAACGAGCTCGAAATTTATTTTTAAGCTGGGGCAATGGAGTTCTCGCAATATCCCCAATCGTAACGATCCCTAGTTTCGCAAAATGCTTGCACATTCGAGATCCAACACCGAACATTTTATGAACGGGCTCTTTCCACAGCATGGTGGGAACGTCGGATGGATGCAAAGTAAAAATACCGCTTTTATTTTTTTTGGCCCAAATATCCGTTGCCGTCTTAGCCAATATTTTATTGGTACCGATCCCGATTCGAATCCGCACCCCTGTCTGGAGCATTACTCGTTTCTGGATTTCCTTCGCAATGGTGATTGGATCACCAAAAATGGATTGACTGGCTGTTACATCCAAAAATTGTTCATCAATACTAAACACTTCAACTAAATCCGTAAACTCCTCATAAATCTGAGTAATCATCAATGAAACATCGATATAATGCTGCATACGAGGACGCATAATGATGAGATCCGGGCATTTCTTGAGCGCTTCACCTAACCGTTCGGCTGATGTCACACCAAAACTTTTAGCGATCGGGCACGCGGCCAGAATAATCCCTGAACGACGTGTAGGGTCACCAGCTACTGCTACTGCTTTATTTTGATATTCTGGATGATCTGCTTTTTCTACACTTGCATAGAAGCTTTCGCAATCGGCCAAAAATATTACCCTTTCCCTTTTCTGACTCACATTAAGCCCTCCAATATTATAAATCATATTACATACACAATCACAGAATAAGAACGTATATTCCTATTGTATGCCAAACATACATTCGTCATGCAAGTAATAGGCTGCCCGTCACATCCAAATGCTGTTCATCCATGCGGGGCTGAACAACAATAAGGTCTGCACATTTACTAATGGCTTCGCCAAGCCAGCCGCTCCGCTGTATGACACCATGCTTCTTAGTTGTAGGGCAAGCTGCCAGTGCGGATATCAGCACGACGAGCAGGATCGCCCACTACAACTAGCAGACGATCCTTGTATTCAGGGTGTGGAGCCTTCCCCACACTCGCATAGAACGATTGACAATCTGCCAACATAACATAATAACTCGTCCTCATGATTTATTCGGTTTGCCATCCATACACCCTTCACTTCGCCGAGAACGTTTGTTCTTATATACACAGGATACCGAACATATATTCTCTTTTCAACAGGGAGATTTTGAAAATTCGGATCGAATGGCGTCGAGCAGGTGAGGATCTACTGCGGATTGCGTATAACTCCAAATTCACGCTGAATGTATGTAAAGTGTAAGTCGTTGCATGTGACTGAGGGATCGCCTCACGGGAAGGAAGAGAATGTGATATGATGGGATCACCATAGGATAGAACGGACAAGAGAGGAGAGACGTAACGTGTGTGGCCGATATACATTAACCGTGACCATTGAACAGCTAATGGCGTACTATCTGCTTGATTCAGGAGCCCTTGCACCCTTCCATGAGCCGCGCTACAATATTGCGCCGAGCCAGCAAGTACCTGCCCTGATTCATGATGGTACGAAGCTGCGGCTTGGACCGCTTAAGTGGGGCCTCATTCCAGCTTGGGCGAAGGACGAGAAGTTCGCTGCACGAACAATTAATGCACGCGCCGAAACAGTTCGGGACAAGCCTGCCTTCCGCCTCCCCTTCCAGCGGAAGCGGTGCATTATACCAGCAGACAGCTTCTATGAATGGAAACGCAATCCAGATGGAACGAAGCAGCCTTTGCGTATTAGACGCACTGATGGCGGTATTTTCAATATGGCAGGATTATATGACATATGGGTCAATCCCAATGGGGAGAAAATCAGCACCTGCACGATCATTACGACGACTCCGAACGAGCTGATGGAGCCAATTCATGATCGAATGCCGGTTATTTTACCAGAGGATCAGCTGTCATTCTGGCTTGATCGCCGAATGACCGACACTGGGAAGCTTCAATCCGTTCTCCTTCCCTATCCGTCTAAGCTAATGGAGGTCTACCCTGTCAGCGCTAAGGTGGGGAATACACGAGTGGACGATCCCTCCTGTATCGAGCAGATAAGCGAGCAGCACCAAGAGGAGACACCAGACAGCGTCCCCTCTACCTTATTTACACTATGAACCCATCCATTACAAGGCTGACGGAGTTCCCCGGAGAAATGCAGCCAGACGTCCCCGCTGCAGAGCATGGTGACGGAAGTGCATATCCACAAGCAAGTACCATTCCATCGCACTCAAGTAACCGAAGCCTGGATGCATCGTTCTATGATGCTCTGGAATCGAAGCTATAACAGGTTCAAGTTTGTTCATGCGCCGCAGTACTGCCTGCATGCCTTCTACAATCTCCTCCTTGCTGGCGGGTTGAGGTGGCGTATATTCTGGAGAGGCTGGCACCTTCACACGAATAGGAGGGATGCTCCCGGCCGCGAAGACCATACTGCCCTGCTGCGTCTTCTCCAGCAGGTCACTGCTAGCTGCATCTGCAGTCATGTCGCGGCATACTTCCACCTGACGAAGCTGCATAAAGAGCGCAGAGCGGATCAAATGCATATAGACCTGCCCGAGCGACCACTCCTCCTCGCTTGGCTTGCGTGTAATCTCCTCCATACTGTAAAGATCAAGCTCCTGCACAACCTGCTTAACTGATTCCTCCAGACTTAACAGTGACTGATGCGGGGTCATATTTGTCATTAGTAAAGCTCCCTTCGAACGAATATACCCCTACTATACGCGAACGCTACTGACAACAGTATGTCAGTAGCGTTTTAACTGCTGCAATATTTTTTCTGCCTCAAGGCGGACAAGCTCTGTAAGCGACTCCGGTTCCAATACAACCGCTGCTGAACCCCACCCTAGAATCCATCCAAGCACATCTTCGGGTTGTCTCACTCGCAATGTCACAAGTGTCCCTTCTGGATGTTCCTCCATGGTATCGATAAAGAAGTATCCCTGCTCCTTCACACGCTCAGCCGCAGCGGCATGCAGAAGCACACGTACAAGGAGCTGGCGATCATCTGTCGGCTGATAGGACTGTAGAGAGAAGTCGGGCGGACGAGTGAATGATTCATCGAGCAGTTCTAAATCCTCTATGCGACTAAGTCGGAAATGTCTAATTGCCTGTCTAAGATGACAATAAGCCACCATCGACCATGTTCCTTTGATATGCACAATCCCGTAGGGATCTACCTTGCGAACATGTTCTCTACGGCCATCATCCCCTTGAACAGGCTTCACATAGCGGAAGCGCACACTTCGCTCCTCCATTACAGCACGCCGCAGCAGAGCAAGTCCTTCTGCATGCGCAGAATGGGCAATGAGCTTCAAGGAAGAGCGCATCCGTTCTGTATCCTGCCGTACCGACTGTGGCATGACTGATTCAAGCTTGCGCCGAACAGCCTGTATCGTATCTTCATGAGCCCTTCCGAACTGCTGCTCCATATAATCTACGCCAAGCAAAATCGCCTCTGCTTCCTCCGCTGTAAAATGAACAGGCGGCAGAAAATAGCCATCCATGAGCGAGTATCCTTGGCCGGGAGCTCCGATGATCGCAACCCCTGCTTCACAGAGCGCCTGAATATCGCGATAGATTGTACGGACACTCGTCTCGAATACAGATGCCAAATCCTCTGCACGCAGTGTACCTCTGCGCTGCAGCTCCAGTACAATCGCCATCATGCGATCCGTCTTATTCATCGCTAGCTTTACTCTTCAACAACAAGCTCGCCCTTCATCCCATCATGGCCAGAACCGCACATGATCGAACAATGAAACTCAAATGTACCCGCCTTATCTGCTGTGAACTCGGCAGTTGCGCCATCTTCCTGCAGTTCTACGTTGTAGTCCTCCAGCTTCAAACCGTGCAGACCCTGCTTATTGCTCAGCGTCAGCTTCACCTTATCGCCCTTCTTCACCTTAATGGTTCCAGGTTCGAATTTATAATTCGTTGCCTTAATGGTTACCGTACCTGTCCCTTCAGAGGAAGTAGCCGTCCCCTCCAACTCTTTGGCGGAATCTTTCGCCGAACCACAGCCAGCAAGAGATACAGCCAGCAGCATGGCAGCTAATGCAGCTGCGCCTATTTTCATCTTCTTCATGTCATTCGCCTCCACATATAAATTGATTAAGAAATGTCAATCATCTACAAACGTTATACCCCTATATAAGCATATTTTGCATGCACGGATCGCAAAAATATCGAAGTGTGCCGAATTCGTCACCATTGCAAGGCCATTTCGTGAGCAATGTACTCGATGATCAGCATTCACTACCATTTAGAATCCTCCCTAGACCTATATTGCCGCAATGAGGCCAAAACCATATTAACCAGCATAAATCCGGCATAACACACAAGAAGCCCAGTCCTCCTAAGAGAACTGAGCTTCTGCGTATAACCATAGAACCAAGGCTTCAAGAAAAGGGTGTATCAGCGAAACATCCCCCACAACTTCAATAAATGGAACGTATTGTTCGGATCGATCTTCTGCGCAATGATAAAATCAGCGAACTGATCCTCCTGCTGGCTCGTTAGCGGCTCATTGAGCACCTTCGCGATTTGCTTCATCAAGCGCTTAATTGTCGCGCGATTTTGCAAATCTGCCTTGCTCAATCCTTCGACAAGCTTTTTCACACGATCTTTCGTCACCGGATTTTTCAATTTCTGCTTTATTCGCTCCACCAGCTGTGGGCTAATGCCGTATTTTACATAACTCATGCGGGCAGCACCTCCAGAACATATCCTGCAAATCCATGCAAGTTCAAAAAGGTTGGTTATCAAAATCATGCGTTTTGAACAACCTCTAAACGGAATACTGTTCCAATATATGCTTGCCCGCTTGTCTACTATCCGCCCGATTTCATTCTATCCGCACTACTACCATCGACTAATCGAGAAGCTCCCCTTGGAATAGCTGTTCCTGCTGGGCAGCATCGCGGAGCGGGGCGTACTCAAGCGATGTCCAATACGCCTCAGATCGGATAAGCTCTGCTGCATCATCCCGCGCCTGTTCCAGCACAGCGAAATCGCTCGACATATCTGCGACCTTGAAGTCTGGCATCCCGCTCTGCTTCGTTCCGAAGAAATCGCCAGGACCGCGCAGCTCCAGATCGCGCTCTGACAATTCGAAGCCATCGTCTGTTTCCGTCATAATGCGCATACGTTCTTGCCCAACCTCCGACTTCGGATCCGCAATGAGTACACAATAAGACTGATGCTCACCGCGTCCGACACGTCCACGAAGCTGATGAAGCTGAGACAAGCCGAAGCGCTCCGCATCCATCACGATCATGAGCGTCGAGTTCGGTACATCAACACCAACCTCGATTACAGTCGTCGATACGAGTACATGAGTTTCTCCTGTACTGAATGTGCGCATGGCCTCGTCTTTCTCCGATGGCGTCATGCGACCATGCAGCAAGCCAACCTGCAAATCCGGAAAGGCCTGCTGCATTTGCACATGCACATCAATCGCATTTTGCACATCCAGCTTGTCCGACTCTTCAATAAGTGGACAAATAATATAGGCTTGGCGACCAGCGGATACCTCACGACGGATGAAGCCAAGCACCCGATCCATCATGTCATGCTTCACCCAGTATGACTTAATGGCTTTGCGTCCTGCAGGACGTTCACGGATTGAGGATACATCCATATCGCCAAATGCCGTAATCGCCAGCGTGCGCGGAATTGGCGTCGCCGTCATCAGAAGCACATCCGGATTCATCCCTTTGCGCCGTAATATACTCCGCTGATTGACACCGAACCGATGCTGCTCATCTGTTACGACAAGGCCGAGCTTCCGATAATGAACGTCATCCTGGATAAGCGCATGCGTTCCAACCAAGATATCGATCATGCCCATCTGCAAGGAAGCAAGCAGATCCTTCCGTTTCCGTCCAGTCAAGCTGCCGGTTAACAGCCCAACCTCAATGCCATGCGGTTCGAACAACTTCGTTAGCGAACGCATATGCTGTTCCGCTAATATTTCTGTTGGCACCATGAGCGCTCCCTGATAGCCTGCACGTACGGTAGCGTACAGGGCAACGGCGGCAACAACCGTCTTACCAGAACCAACATCACCCTGAAGCAGGCGGTTCATGCAGGTGTTGGCCCGCATATCACGCAAAATATCGGTTACAGCCTTCTTCTGGCCATCCGTAAGCTCGAAGGGAAGACCGCGGACGAACTCGCGAATTGTCGCATTATCTACCTCATGCGCTACGCCGTCGGCGCGCTCGCGAGTCACAGCACGGAATACATGCAGCTTCAACTGGAATAGCAGCAGCTCCTCGTAGACCATTCGTCTTCGTGCTTGCTTGCCTTCCTCCGCATCTTGCGGCATATGCATCACTCGTACTGCCTGCTTGCGCGGCATCAGTCGATAGCGCCGCATTATTTCCGGGGGCATTAGCTCAGGAATCGCTTCTCCGAACTGTTGGAGCGCTTGGGTGATCGTCTTGCGCATCCACGTCTGCGTAATCTTGCTGCCGACCGAATAGACCGGCTGCAAGGTATTCTTACGCCCTCCCCCACGGTCAGAGAATTCGGATGTCGACACCGTCATTTGCAACCGGCGTTGATCCCACTTCCCTGTCAATACAATCTCCCGGCCTTGTGTAAGCTGCTCACGCAAGTAATGGCGGTTGAACCAAGTGGCCGTAATGAGCCAATCTTCTACCATAACCTTGCAGGACAAGCGAGACTTGCCCCCAAATCGCTGAAGGACAGGAGCACTCATCACCCGTCCCTCAACAGTTACCTTCTCTCCATCCTTCAGCTCGCTAAGCGGACGAAGATGAAAATCATCATAACGATATGGAAAATAATCAAGCAAATCAGCAACGGTAGAGATGCCAAAGGCGTGAAGCTCTTGTTGTTTCGAAGCGCTCACGCCTTTGATCATCGTTACCGGACATTGTTTAAGTTCAATCATAATTGCACCACACTTACCCTATTGCATAGATTCGGCAGTATCCGTATCAGCACGCCACATGAACACAGCGCCTACACCTGTTCCGACGTGGGTGCCGATAACGGCTCCGATGGCCGTATATGACAAGGAACGAATATCAAACCGCTCCTTAATCGCTTCCATTAGTTCATCTGTTGCAGATTGGTCACTCGTGTAGCCCATCACGACATGAACCGGATGGCCTCCGTGATCCCGCTCTAGCAGTTCAACGATGCGCGCAACGGCACGCTTATGACCGCGAACCTTATCCACTGCACATACTTCACCTGCACGATCTACAGACAAGATAGGCTTAATGTTTAGCAGAGCACCGAACATAGCAGCAGCTTTGCCGATACGTCCGCCTTTATGCAAAAATTCCAATGAATCCACTAAAAAGTATAAAGAGCGCTCCGCTTGATAACGTTCAATCATGGCCAGTATCTCGTCCTTGGATTGACCTGCTTCCGCCATACGTGCTGCCTCAACGACAATCAATCCAGATCCATAAGAGGCGGACATCGAATCAATAATTGTAATATCCGCCTCATCCTCAATCATACTCTTGGCGAGAACCGCAGATTGATACGTTCCGCTGAGCGCTGCGGACAAATGTATCGAAATAACTTGGGTGTCTGATTCTGTAGTCAAACGCTTATATACATCCAAAAACTCAACTGGCGAAGGCTGAGATGTTGTAGGAAGCTTGTCAGCCTGCACCAGCTTCTCATAGAACTGTTCCGCGGTAATCGTTACAGCATCCTTGAACATATCCTGACCGAAATGCACCTTGAGCGGAACCATCTCGATTCCGTAGCGTTCACGCACATCCTGCGGAATATCCGCTGTACTGTCCGTTACGATACGAATATGACTCATACAGAATCCCCCTCCACATTGTCCTACTCTACGGAGATGATATAGGAATAGATTGGTTGGCCGCCTTGATGCACTTCTACTTCAGCGTTCGGATATTGCTCGCTGAGCCATGCAACAATCGCTTCCGTATCCTCGTCCTTCGCTTCTTCTCCTGTAAGAAGCATCACGACTTCCCCACTGTTCTCCATCATCTTCGTCATCAACTGCTGCAGCGTATCCGCAACCGATTCCGTCGTCGTTACGATCTTGCCGTTTACAATACCCATGTAATGGCCGGCCTTAATCTCCAGACCATCCAACGTCGTATCACGCACCGCGTACGTCACTTGACCAGACGTAATATGAGCGATAGCGTCCTCCATCGCAGAACGGTTCACTTCCAAGCTCTCGTCTTCTTGGAAGGCAAATGCCGCTGCAATCCCTTGTGGAATTGTCTTACTGACAAGTACTGTTACTTCACGTTCCACGATTTCTGCAGCCTGCTTCGCAGCCATCACAATGTTAGAGTTGTTAGGCAAGATGAAGATATGCTGTGCCGAGATCGACTCAATGGCGTCGATGAAATCTTGTGTACTTGGGTTCATCGTTTGTCCACCAGAGAGCACAACATCTACGCCCAAGCTGCTGAAAATATCCCTGATGCCATCGCCCATTGCTACAGCGATAAAGCCATAAGGTGCAAGTTCTTCAGCTGGCGGCTCTACCGAAGTGGATTCTGCTGCTACTTCCTGTACAGGAATTTCTGCGAATAATTCAGGCATAGCAGACACATCGCCGTGTTCACCATGAATGATTTCACGGTGCTGCTCACGCATATTCAAGATGTGCATTTGCGTCAGCTCACCATACTCCATGGCCAGATCGAATACTTCTCCTGGCTTGCGGGAATGAACGTGAACCTTAATGATTTCATCATCTGGAATCACAATGATCGAATCCCCATTTTTGGCAAGCGCTTTCCTGAATTTGTCTTCATCGAACGGCTTAGATACTCCGCGCGTACGATCAATGAAAAATTCCATATCATACAAGAACTCAATATCTTCCGTATGCAGCTTCGCTTGAGCAGAAGCATTCACATGCGGAGTCGCTACTTCAGATGGTGTACGAACGGCTGCAGACGGTGTCGACTCAGTGTAAGAACCATCTGCGGACTCCAGAACAGCCAAGAATCCTTCATAAATATATACGAGGCCTTGTCCACCGGAGTCTACAACGCCTACTTGCTTGAGTACAGGCAGCATATCCGGCGTCTTCGCCAATGCTTCATTGGACTTCGCCAATACCTCACGCATAAACTCCGTTAAATCCGGAGTACGACGAGCAATTTGAACAGCGTACTTGGCTGTTTCCTTCGCAACTGTCAAAATCGTCCCTTCAACTGGCTTGACGACAGCCTTATAAGCGGTATCAACACCACTCTGCATCGCATGGGCGAACTGAACCGAGTTCACCTCATCCAAACCAGCAACACCACGGCTAAAGCCGCGGAACAATTGAGACAAAATAACACCCGAGTTACCTCGGGCTCCCATTAGCAATCCTTTGGACAAAACTTCTGCCGACTTGGCGATGGATGCAGACATCTTCGCTTTCAGTTCAGTAACGCCTGCTGTCATCGTCAAATTCATATTCGTTCCCGTATCCCCATCAGGTACCGGAAAGACATTTAATGAATTGACATGCTCTGCGTGGCGGTTCAGACTGTCTGCACCACTTAGCACCATATTGGCAAATTGTGTTCCATTTAAAGAACGTATATTCAACGAATATTCCCCTTCCTAGCTTAATACGCGTACGTCTTGGACAAAGATGTTGACTTGCTCGACTGACAGGCCAGCTACATCATTCAATACATATTTCACTTTCTGTTGAATGTTGTGCGCCACTTCGGATATTTTCGTTCCGTAGCTAACAATAATATATAAATCGATATGTAGCGCATCTTGCTCCCGGCGCACTTCGACACCACGCGTCAGATTTTCGCGACCAAGCAGCTCAGCAATGCCGTCCTTCAACTGCTTGCGCGAGGCCATGCCCACAAGTCCATAACATTCCATTGCCGCTGATCCGGCGATGACTGCTACGACCCCTTCGGAAATATTCACAGCTCCGAGATTGGTATCCAATTGAATGGCCATGGTTGTTCCACCCCTTTTTGTGAGTATTATGGACTAATCAACATTGTACTATAATAGAAAACAGAAATAAACAAAGTTTTTGATTCAGTTGACGAGGCTTTTTCATATATGATATCATATTTGAGTATTTAATTGTATGAGGGTTGTTTTGGGATAAGGAGGTGTAAGGCATGGCTCGCAAATGTTATGTAACGGGGAAGAAACCTGGATCCGGTAATCACGTGTCGCACGCGAATAACAAAAACCGCCGCACTTGGGGCGTTAACGTTCAGAAGGTTCGCATCTTGGTAGATGGCAAACCTAAACGCGTCTACGTGAGCACACGCGCTTTGAAAGCAGGTAAAGTGACTCGCGTCTAATCCCATGTAAGATATACAAAAAGCACCTTGACGCGATCAGGTGCTTTTTTTCATATCGGGATGGAACTCCTCATTGACATCGTTCAATGGGGAGTCTTTTTTTCGATTCTTCCTTACTTTACATGAAATGACATGATTTTATGCCATCTCGCAGGAAACGGTCGGACCTCCGAACGGGACGGAACAACCGTTTCTGCTGCATGCCGGAACCCGCTATCGTTCATATATGTGCTGAGCCTGTTGCTCCGTTCCCGCTGCCCTTCATATACGAATACGTTCGGGTGGTGGATGATGGATACGGATTCAGCATCATGGCCGCCAGGAACGTCAGTTTTTTTGAAACGTATTTAAGATGGCCTTGACGAAACCTCCCAAGAACTTAGGCAGCTTAAACGTATAGAACTTCATACTCCACCCTCCTCGTCATCTCATCTACCCTACACTTCTATTCGCCGACATGTCCGAAAGACCCGTCATGATAAGAAAAAAGGTTACATGAGATCTGTGCTCATGTAACCACTATATGCCGACCCCATAAGCTCTATGCATGGAGAGCAAGCCCGATTCTGAAGGATTCAGGCAGCAGGCGTAGGCAATTGCTTCAAATATGTGACAACTGACATCATGAATAAAAAGATGAAGTAAAACAATACGGACAAGGATACAAACCAGATCCGAACGCCCTTGGTCTGATACCGCTTGAAGAACTTGTATCCAAGAAACAAAGCCCCCACCGAGCATACCAAGTTAATCGGGAAGGTTAAAAATGCATACATTCCTACTAGTGATCCGCACACAAAGCCGTACAGCGTCAGCATTAGCGCTGTTACCCACATGCTTCTCTCCCCTTTGTCGCTCAGCAGCATCACGCACGCTCTCCCTCACGCATATCCCATGATGCCGCTGCGCAATCTAGTTGCCGTGTCATCCTCTTCTTGCTGCTTCGCGAAGCACACGAATCGCTTCAGCACGATCCGGTGACCCATAAACCGCGCTTCCTGCCACGAGTACATCCGCTCCCACTTCAGTAACGAGGCCAGCTGTTGCTGCCGATATTCCTCCATCCACTTCAATATGGACGTCATATCTGCCACGTTCATTCAGCATTGTACGCAGACGCTTGATTTTATCCGTCATCGAAGAAATGAATTTCTGTCCGCCGAACCCTGGATTGACCGTCATGATGAGGAACAAATCCACATCGCCGAGCAGCTCCTCAACGGCCGACAGCGAGGTGCCGGGATTCAATGCGACGCCTGCCTTGGCACCGCATTCCTTAATTTGATGCACCACACGATGCAGGTGCGGACAAGCTTCCGCATGTACGGTGATGACATCAGCGCCTGCCTTGGCAAAGTCAGGAACGTACTTCTCCGGCTCCACAATCATGAGGTGAGCGTCCAATGTCAGCTCCGTGTGCGGACGGATAGCATCTACAATGAGCGGACCAAACGTCAAGTTCGGAACGAAGCGGCCATCCATCGCATCGATGTGGATCCAATCGGCGCCGCCTCGCTCTACGTCACGTATATCCTCCGCAAGCTTCGCAAAGTCAGCGGACAAAATGGAAGGGGCAATTCGGATGTCGTTCTGCTGTGTCATGTTAGTACCTCCGTTTTTTCTCTTTCATTTCCTCGAAAAATAGCACATAGTGCTCATAGCGGGATTTTGCAATATCGCCTTGCTCCAAAGCCGTCTTTACCTGACAGCCGGGTTCATGAATATGCGTACAGCCGCGGAATTTGCAGCCGTCTGCATATGCTCTGAACTCACGGAAGCAGTCTCCAAGCTGATCAACACCCAGTTCCAAGAAATCCAGCTGGCTGAATCCCGGAGTATCCGCAATATAGCCGCCACGGGGCAATGCAAGCAGCTCCACATGACGTGTCGTATGCTTGCCTCGACCGAGACGATGGCTGATCTGGTTCGTCTCCAGCGATACGCCGGGCAGCATCGCATTAAGTAGCGATGACTTGCCGACACCAGACTGACCCGCAAATACACTGATGTCTTGATTCAGCTTGCTCTCCACTTCACTATATCCATACCCGCCTCGGGCACTGGTAGAAATAACGTCGTAGCCGACATTGGAATACAGACGAATTGTCTCTTCCATCTCCTGACGTGCAGCCGACTGCTCTGTCTCTGGCAGCCCGTCTATGATGTCGCACTTCGTCAACACGATAACCGCATCAAGTCCCGCGTGCTCGATATGTACAAGGAACTTGTCCAGCAATTGGCGGTTCAATACGGGTTCAGCTACAGAGAAGACAAGCGCTGCCAGCCCCACATTCGCAATTGGCGGACGAATCAGCTCTGTCTTCCGCTTCTCAATCTGATCTACCGTACCTTCTCCATTATCCGTCATAGAGAAGATGACGCGATCCCCGACAAGCGGGGACACGCCTTTCTTCTTGAAAATGCCGCGGGCACGGCACTGAACGACCTCTTCATCTGTAGACTCATCGGGCCGAACATAATAGAAGCCGCTCAGCGCCTTTACAATTAAACCTTCTGGCATATATGTTCCTCCAAGCTCTTCACGTTCCTGCTGTTCATTGCACGGCAGCGAGGCCAACTGTTAGTTCCCAGTTTCCTCACCGCCTGCCTCTCCGTTCTGTCCATCTGTTCCATCCACAGGAGGAGTGACCCCTTCGCCATTGCCTTGGCCGCCCCCCTGTTCTGGATTGCCTTCAGGCGGTGTAGTAACCGGAATATCAGGAGGAGGCGGGATCCGAACCGTTCCCTGTTTCGCATCGGTATAAGAGACTGGATAAGCATCTACGAATTTGCCGTTACGTTCAAAGGACACAGCCCCATCCTTATTTGGTGCAAGAATAAGCTCCACATTGAACGTTTTGGCCGTCGTAATCGTCTCTGTACCCCATTCCTTTTTCTCGCCGCGAGCATCCGTAAAATAGATCCGAATCTTGCTCGACTTGCCTTCCACTTCCGGATATACCGTTAGCGGGAACGTATATCGCAATGCCTCAGGCGGATAGCCTGAGCTAATATAGATGCGAACTTCCGCACCCTTCGTTACCGGATCATTTGCCTCGTACGGCTGTTGCTTAATTACCTTGCCTTGTTCTTCATAACTAGGCTCTTCTACAACACCGTCCCTAGCCAGCTTCAGTCCACTCGATTCAATCGCAGCAATGGCCGCCTCCTTGGTCATGCCTTTCAAGTTCGGCATACCGAACGATTCCTTGCCCTTGCTGACCATAAGCTGAATCGTTGTCTTCTTCGGATCGACCTCCGTATTCGGGCCTGGAGACATGCTGACGACCAGACCTTCTTCCAACTCATCATCATAGACGAGCTTCTTCTCAATCTGTGAATTGTCGAAGCCTAGACCTAACAGCTGCTGTACGACATTGTCGACCGACTTCCCCTTGTAATCGGCAAGCTTCACAAGTGGCGTGCCTTTGCTCACATATAAGCGAATGGTCGATCCTTCCTTCACCATTGATCCAGGGGGCTTGCTCTGGTCGAAGATTTTTCCCGCCTCGAAGCCTTCCTTATATTCCTCAATTACAGGATCCTCAATCTCAATCTTTAGAGGGCCCAACACTTTCTCGGCTTCACTTACCGTCTTGTTGGCCAGATTAGGGATTTCAACATCCTTCACAATAAGCACACTCTTCACGTAATACACAACACCGATTAATATCGCTAGAAATACAATTGTCACACTTGCCCAAATCGCAGGCTTCACCCATGACTTGCGCTTGCCAGCTCCAGCTGCAGCAGACGATGCCGAGCGCTCAGGGGGATTTCCCGTCCTCCCCTGAGGGCTAGCTGCATGATCTGACGTCGTGGAGCGAATTGCAGGCATCACCCGCGTCTCTTGGTCATCATCATAGACAGGCCGAGGCTTAAATGTAATTTTGGGCTCATGCAGACGTTCAGGCAGCAAGCATGTCTCCAGATCACGCATCATCTCCGCTGCGGATTGATATCGTTCTGCAGGATTTTTGCGCATCGATTTCAGAATGACGTTCTCCACACTCTGAGGAATATGCGGATTAACCACTCTTGGTTCATCGAACGGCTCCTGCAGATGCTTCAGAGCCACGCTGATCGGGCTCTCCCCGAGGAACGGAAGCTTACCAGTAAGCATCTGATATAACACAATCCCGAGCGAGTATAAGTCAGACTTTTCTCCTGTTGACACGCCCTTCGCGTGCTCTGGAGAAAAATAATGAACCGAGCCGACCACAGATCCAGTCTGTGTGATCGTCGACGAAGTAACCGCGCGTGCAATCCCGAAATCTGTCACCTTGACGCGGCCGTTCCGACCAATCAAGATGTTATGCGGTTTAATGTCGCGGTGAATAATATGATTCTGATGGGCATGATCAAGCGCGTCACAGATTTGTGTAGTGATTCGCACCGACTCGTCAACCTGCAGCGGCGCCCGTTCCAGAATAATCTCGTTCAGATTATGCCCTTCCACATACTCCATGACGATAAAGTGAGTATCTTCTTCCTGTCCAACATCATAGATGCTGACTACATTTGGATGAGACAACGATGCAGCAGACTGCGCCTCTCGGCGGAATCGGCGAATAAACTCTTCATCATGAACGAACTGCTGGCGCAATACTTTGACTGCTACATAGCGGTTCAGCAAATTGTCAAGCGCCTTGTACACAAGCGCCATGCCGCCTCCACCAATCCGCGCAATGATTTCATAGCGACCAGACAGTATGGTGCCAATCATGAGCTACCCCCCTCTTCCACAACGCTGTTCTCCAAACGATCCAGAAGGACAATCGTGATGTTGTCATCCCCCCCGGCATCAAGCGCTTGTCCGAGCAGGCGATCCGCCTTGACAGGCAGCGGGAGCGAAGGATCAATGACAACTCCCCATATTTGTTCAGCATTCAACATATTCGTCAATCCATCACTGCATAGAAGCAGCACATCTCCAACACGAATTTCAACAGACAGCAGATCCACTTCAACCTGCTCGTCCGTTCCGAGCGCACGAATAAGTACATTGCGCCGCGGATGACGCTCTGCGTCCTGTGGTTCGATCTGACCGCGCTTCACCAGCTCATTGACTAGTGTATGATCATCCGTCAGCTGCTTAATTCCACTGCGATTAATTACATAGGCTCGACTGTCGCCGATATGCCCGATAAATCCTTTCCAATCAGATTTATCGAAAAGGGCTGCGACAATTGTCGTTCCCATGTGATGATATTTCTCGTCTTGAGAGGCAATATGAAAAATCGTTTGGTTCGCTCGGATAATCGCCTGTTCAAGCGCACTGCCCAGCATCTCTTGATCCAAATCACCCGGCAATGCTGACAATTCAGATATAACCGTCTCGACAGCAAGTCGGCTTGCAATATCTCCCGCCTGATGTCCACCCATTCCATCGGCTACGATAGCTGCGTAATAGCCGTTCGACAACTCGGACAGGAAGGCACGGTCTTCATTGACCGCACGGACGCGTCCTACATCAGAACGTTGTACAGCTCTCATTTTCGATCACCTCGCATTAGACTCCATATGCTTCGCTCGCAATTGTCCACACGCTGCAGCAATGTCATGCCCCTGCTCCCGGCGTATCGTCGAATTAATGCCTCGATCCTGAAGCGCACGGTGGAATGCAAAAATATCGTTGCGAGGGGTACGTACATAATCCCGCTCCGGTACATAGTTGACCGGAATCAAGTTGACATGTGCGAGCATTTCCATACGTTTCAAAACATCTGCAAGTTCTTCCGCATGCTCAACCTTATCGTTCACACCGCCAATAAGCGCGTATTCGAAGGTTATGCGGCGTCCAGTCTTCACTTGATAATGCTTGAGCGCCTTCATCACTTCCTCGAATGGGAATCTGCGGTTAACGGGCATGAGCTTCGAACGCAGAGCATCATTCGGCGCATGAATTGAAATCGCCAAGTTGATTTGCGTATTCTCGTCAGCAAATTTGTAAATGCTTGGCACAATGCCGCTCGTTGATACCGTAATATGACGTTGTCCGATGTTCAGCCCCTTCTCATGGATCATAATGCGAAGAAACGCCATCGTCGCATCATAATTTTCAAATGGCTCTCCTGTCCCCATAATAACGATGCTGCTTACGCGCTCTTCGGATTCATCCAGAATTTTCTGAGCAGCGACGACTTGGGCTACAATCTCACCCGCTGTCAGGTTCCGCTTCAACCCGCCAAGCGTAGAGGCACAGAAGGTACAGCCTACACGGCATCCGACCTGGGTCGTTACACAGATGCTGTTCCCATAACTATGCTTCATAATGACAGTCTCAATCGCATGATCATCGTGCAGTCCGAATAGGAATTTATACGTGCCATCCTGCGATTTCATGTGCGTAATTTCTTTCAGAGTTACAAATTGGAAGCTGTTCTCCAACTTCTCACGAAGCGACTTGGACAAGTTTGACATCCCTTGGAAGTCATCCACACGCTTCACGTATAGCCAATCAAAAATTTGTCCGGCACGGAATGCCGGCTCTCCTTGCTCCTTCAACCATTCTTGAAGCTGTTCAAATGTAAGATCGTATATAAATGGTTTCATTCGTTCGTTCAACCTCTACCTTTCCTCAATCATGCAGTTCGATTTATTTTACCACAAATGGGCGAAATGCTAAAACAAACAGCAGATCTTCCCTATTTGAAAAAGAAAGCCGCAACGTTCAAGAAGCCTCGTCTTGAGCATTGCGGCGTATGCTTCACACCCTGTGCAGGTTATCAACATCATGCGATTCGCACGACGATATGCTTACTTGCGCTTCTTCAGGCAAGCGATGAAGAAGCCGTCCGATTCCGCATCATGCGGCAGCACCTGCAGCATGCCTTCCGGACTCCGCTTCAATGCCGCAGCGAGGGGCTCCGCAGGAAGAGCCGCCTTCCACGTATCATCCAGTTCCCAACCTTCCTCAGCAGCGTATGCTAGGAAGCGGCGAACCACATCCTCATTTTCCGCACGTTCAACCGTACAAGTCGAATAGACGAGGCGTCCGCCTGGGCGAACCAATTGAGCTGCCTGATCAAGAAGCTCAGCTTGAAGGGAAGCAATAGATGCTACGTCCTCAGGACGCTTGGCCCACTTAATGTCCGGTTTGCGTCGAATGACACCGAAGCCTGTGCATGGCGCATCGAGCAGTACTGCATCGAAGCTGTCGGCAGGCAGCTCACGGCCTAGCGTGGACGCATCCACGTTCATCGTCGCAACCGATGTCAAGCCAAGACGCTCTGCCTGATCCGCGATGAGCGCCACCTTATGGGCATGAACATCATTAGCCACTACCTCACCTGTATTGCCCATTCGCTCCGCAATATGTGTCGTCTTGCCTCCAGGTGCAGCACAGCAATCTAACACTCGCATGCCAGCCTCAGGCCGTAGTGCTTCAACGACGAGCATGGAGCTCTCATCCTGTACGGACAACTCGCCATTGCGATACCACTTGCTTAACGCCAGATTCCCTGCGCCCTCAGCAACGATTCCATCCTTGGAGAGCGAAGAAGGCAGTGCGTGCAAGCCTTCCTCCTGCATATCGGCAAGCAGTTTCTCACGATTCGTCCGCAGCGCATTTACGCGCACGCTTCCGTGGGGAGGACGATTGTTCGCCTCGCACATTCCTGCTGTGTCTGCTTCCCCGTAAGCATCGATCCAGTTAGAGACAAGCCAAGCCGGATGCGAATGCTCCCATACAATTCGTGAGACCGGATCTGAACCAGCAGGTGTATCCCATAAATTCGGCTCGCGCATAATCGCTCGCAGCACTCCATTCGCGAAGCCGCCCATGGATTGTCCGCCACGCCGCTTCGCAATCGTAACCGCTTCGTTAATGGCAGCATGGGCAGGAATGCGATCCAGATAATGCAGCTGATAGGCTGTCATGCGCAGCAGATTGCGCATCCACGGCTTAAGCTTGGACAAGCCACGCTGCACCTTCTGCTCCAGCACACCATCAATCGTGTTCAACCGCTGAATCGTTCCGTATACAAGTTCTGTCGCCAGACCTGCGTCAACTCGCGGTAAATTCGCTCCCTGGAGTGCCTGGTTCAATTGCAAATTGCTGTAGGAGTGCTCTTTCTCCACTTGAACAAGCACCTCGAGCGCAACATCACGTGCTGTCTTGCGCTTCTTCGCGCCTCCCGATTGCTGCTCGCTCACTTCAGCACCGTCCCTTGCATCATCTTGCCGCCGCGAACGAATTCACTAGCAGCCATTGCCTTCTTGCCTGCAGGCTGAACCTCAGTCAGCCACAATGTGCCTGCACCTGTCTGAACCTCAATGCCGCGCGGGCTAAGTGTCAACACAGTTCCCGGCTCCTGCGATCCCTTGGTTGCATCAGCTTCTGCCTTGCTCGGCGCCTCACAAGCCCACACCTTGAATACCTCATCGTTCCACAACGTAAATCCGCCAGAGAACGGAACAAGGCCGCGGACCTGATTGAAAATCTCACGCGCAGATCGTGACCAATCAATCTTCTCATCCTCGCGCTTCAAATTAGGAGCGTAAGTCGCTTCCTCATGAGGCTGCGGTATCGCCTGGATGCGACCTGCGATTAGATCCGGCAGCGTATCAATCAGAAGCTGTGCTCCTGCAGCACTTAGCTTCTGGAACATCGTGCCGGCATTGTCCTCATCCGTAATCGGCACTTCAACCGGTCTGATCATATCGCCTGTATCCATGCCTTCCGCCATGTACATAATCGTTACGCCAGTTACCGGCTCGCCATTCATGATCGAACGCTGAATTGGCGCACCTCCACGGTACTTCGGCAGAAGTGAACCGTGTACATTAATGCAGCCGAAACGCGGAATATCAAGCACAGACTTCGGCAGAATCTGTCCGTAAGCTGCAGTAACAATAAGATCCGGCTCCAAAGCGCGAATATCTTCTATCGTGGTAGAGGTACGAAGCTTCTCAGGCTGCCATACAGGAATCCCATGCTCCAGCGCAGCAGCCTTCACCGGTGTAGGCGTCAGCACACGTTTGCGCCCTACCGGACGATCCGGCTGAGTGACCACCGCTGCAACTTCGTACCCTTCTTTTAACAAATTCTCCAAGCAAGGAACCGCGAACTCTGGCGTCCCCATAAATACAATCTTCGTCATCATTATTCCCTGCCTTCGCGGGGCACCTCATATACCCGTTCTGCAATCTCGGTGAACAATACACCGTTCAAATGGTCGATCTCATGCTGGAATGCACGAGCCAAGAAATCTTCAGCTTCGATCGTAATTTCACGGCCATTGCGGTCAAGCCCTTTTACCGTGATTTTCTGATGGCGGAGTACGTCGCCATTGATTCCTGGGATACTCAAGCAGCCTTCTGGTCCAAGCTGCTCTCCTTCCGCAGACAGGATAACAGGGTTAACCATCTCGATCAAACCATGCTCATCGCCGACATCTACAACAATAACACGCTTCAAGATACCGATCTGTGGAGCAGCAAGTCCGACACCTTCAGCATGGTACATCGTATCTGCCATATCTGTCAGCAGCTTCTGAATATTCGGAGTAATCTTAGGAACTTCCTTTGCTATTTGATGCAAAACCTCATCTGGTTCGTGTACAATAATTCGTAATGCCATCGGGCACACCTTCCTTTTTGAATCGTTTATTTATAGTTTATTCACCGTATACACTGATGACAAATGCTCCAGTGCTTTTTATTCATCCCTACATCATCATTTGCGGGTCGATATCTACATTGAACCATACATCCTGTTCTTTGGAGACCATGTCGAACTCCGTCATCGCATCTGCCATCAAGGAGGACAAATCAACATTTCCCTTGCTCTTGATAATGCATTGGAACCGATAGCGGTTCTTAATTCGCGGAATTGGAGAAGCAACTGGCCCCAAGATCTCAACCGCGTTGGCTGCTTCGTTCAGCCCATGAAGCCATCCTCGCTGCTCAGCCAGCTCCTTTAGCCGC
>NZ_JMDX01000089.1:0-21724 GCF_000935845.1 Paenibacillus sp. E194 | reverse complement strand
GGTCATCACACCAACGGAGCCGGTCATCACACCATCAGAGGAAGCCATTACACAGCTAAATAATCTTGTTGTTCAGCGAAATTTTGAAGTAAAAGCGCTTGGAGATATATGGGCGGAAGGCGACCGAGAACGTAGATTCATAAATGCTCGAAAAATATATCAGCCAACAGGTTTATATGCAAAACCCAATGAACAAATTAAGATTGAAGTTTCAGGTGACAAACCAATTACAGCGGTTATTGGAATACATCGTCATGATAAAGAATGGGCGCTTTTTTATCCATTACAACCAGGCATAAACACAATTACCTCACCAAATGGCGGTTTGTTATCATTTGATAACAGCAACAATGAAGGTAGTATTAATGTAAATGTAGTGAGCGGGGGGAGTCCTGTTCCATTCTTTGTATTAGGCAAGAATACAAATGCGGATTGGCAGGCAATGATGAATGCATATCCTAATGCACCTTCTGTTGTTCTTCAATCAGAAAGAGCTCTCTTTGTCTTCTATTATGCTACTGCTAGAGATCATATCTTGAATCAAGACCCAACTACTCTTTTACAGACTTATGATAAGTTTATTACAGCACAGGATCAAATATCTGGACTATCTAGTTCTGATTCTGATCCTAGGCATCGGTTAGATAGGCATTTGATTGGCTTTATTGAATCAGAAAATACCATACCAGGAGCGTATGCATATGCAAATTGGGATGGGGCAATTATGCCTAAAGATACTGGAGCAAGTGCCGATGCTTTAGACCTTACAAGAACGGGTTGGGGGCGAGTATCATGAGGCAGGTCATCTGAGACAACAAGCACCTTGGACTTGGGGTGAGATGACTGAGGTGACAGTAAATCTATACTCTCTAGCTGCTAAGAAGGTTCTTAAACCTACTGAGCCTGCAAGGTCACAAGGCGAGTACTTAGCTGCTTTCACGTTTGTAGATCAACCAACCAAGAATTTTTCAGACTCTAATTCAAAATTAGAAATGTTGTGGCAGCTTAATCTTGCATTTGGGGATAACTTCTATCCAGCGTTACATCGATTATATCGTGAGATGGCACAAGCAGATCTGCCAACTACAGATGATCAGAAGAAGCAGGCATTTATTCTAAACACTTCAAAAGTAGCTCACTATGACTTGACGCCTTTCTTTGATAAATGGGGTATACCTGCAACAAATGAAACAAAAAACAAGATTAATGCATTGAGTTTACCTCTTCTAACTGCACCAATTTGGTTTGGGTCAGAGTATAACATCATTAAACCGACTGATGGAATGGATAAGGTAAAAGGTATTGGGGGTATCATTGCGGCAACAGCAAATAGCCAAGAGACTTCAAGTAGTAATAATGCTGCAGCATATGCATTTGATGGAGATACAAAAAGTATCTGGCACAGTCAATGGAATAACCCAAATCAGTTTCCTTACCATATTACAGCAAAGTATTTAAATCCCTCAACATTCACCAAACTAACCTATCTACCACGACAAAAGGAAGAAAATGGCATTATTACAAAATATAGAATCCTAACTAGTCTTGATGGAGTATCCTTCAATGAGGTTGCAACAGGCACTTGGGCAAAGGACAAAACAGAAAAGACAGCCACTTTCACACCTACTCTTGCTAAATATGTTCGACTGGAAGTGCCTCAAGGTGGTGGAGCAAATGGTTTTGCATCTGCAAGTGAGATTAAACTCTTTGAAAATCCACAACCTGTTACAACATATCTAAGCGATATTAATTGGTTTTCTGCCACAGCAGGTTGGGGAACAGTCCAAAAAGATCGTAGTGTTGATGGAAATACACTCAAGTTAAATAACATTACCTATGCAAAAGGTTTGGGCACACATGCTAACAGTGAAATTGTCTACAAACTGAATGGGCAGTACACATCCTTTGCCGCGCTAGTTGGGGTAGATAATGAGGTAGGTACTGTAGGTTCTGTGGAGTTCCAAGTTGTTGTAGACAATCAAGTTGTATTCACTAGTGGTAAAATGCAAAATAATATAGCGCCAAAAGAGGTAAACGTTAATCTTACTGGAAAGAATGAGCTAAAACTTATTGTCACAGATGGCGGAGATGGTATAAATAGTGACCATGCTGATTGGGTAAATGCTCGTCTTATCAAATAGTATTGTTGTGTTGCTTTACTAGTAAGTGTCTAATAGCCCTCACCTTGTTATCGAGGTGTGGGCTATTTTGCTTTTCTTTATTTTCTCTGAACAACTAATATAGTGTTTTTTTGTTCATGCTCCGTTCATATTGCATTCATGGAGGGGACATCTTGGTCGGCTAGAGTTATCTCCATTTTATAAAGTCGTCGTGATTGAACCTTTTGGTTATGGATTGAGCGATCAGACCGAGAAGGAGCGCAGTACAGCCAATATCGTAAGTGAAATTCATGAAGCATTACAAAGTCTCCATATAAATCGTTATATTCTCATGGGCCATTCCATTTCGGGGATCTACAGTCTGGATTATGTGAACCAATATCCTAACGAAGTGAGAGCGTTTATCGGGCTGGATAGCAGTGTTCCCTCGCTGAGTGAACAGAAGATTGATTCGTCAGTGACAGAACCGATTAAATGGTTCCGCGACTTGGGCTTCGCCCGTATACAATTGAAACTAAGTGCTGACCCTTATGATGAACAAACGAAAGAACAATTGAACATTTTGATACGCAAAAACATGTATAATACAACTCAATTAAATGAGGCAGAGAGCATGTATTCCAACTTTTAAAGCAGCAGAACAGCAATCTTTCCCTCCCGATTTACCTGTTCTTTTCTTTGTCCAAGCGAATCATCCTGTGACGGATCGATGGATCCCCGAACATAAGAAGCAAATAAAGGATTCTATACATGGAGAAATGGTGTTATTGGAAGCGAACCATTATTTATATCGTTCCCATCCAAAAGAAATCTCGGAAAAAATAAGGGATTTTACGGGCGGAATAAATTAATTATATAACATTTTTTTAGTTGATGATGTCGTGAGAAAGAACATAATTCAACAAGGGAGAAGATCTTCCTGCCTACACCCCGTCCTTTCTTTGGGATTAAGCGTAGATAAAGTATATATCCTCTTATATAATGAAACTATCTTCAAAAATGAAGGGACTGAACTATGCGCAGATGTCAATATTTTAACCTAACTATTAACATATAATGGAGGTAAAAGTATTGATTACAGAGTTACACACAGAACGTTTACATTTGAGAAAAATGAAGATAGCGGATTCGTCTAGTTTGTTTAAAATTTGGTCTGATCCAGACGTTACTAAATTTATGAATATTTGTAGTTTTACAAATGAAAATCAAGTACAGGAAATGATTAATCTCTTTGATGATCTTTCCCGAGATCGTAAGGCTATTCGTTTCTCCATCATTAAAAAAGAGTCCAATGAGATTATAGGTTCTTGTGGATATAATGCCTTAGATTTTGAAAATAGCAGAGCAGAAATTGGATACGACATTGCTAAATCATTTTGGGGAAGAGGATACGCTACAGAAGCTATCTCTTCTTTGATCGAACATGGATTTTCATCTTTAAAGCTGAATCGAATCGAAGCAAAGGTTGACCCCAGAAACGTGAATTCTATGAAGCTTTTACAAAATCTCAACTTTACGTTTGAAGGAACACTCAGACAATATGAAAGAGTAGATGGAAAGTTTAACGATCTCAATATTTATTCAAAATTAATATCTGATTGATTGTATCGAAGATAATAAGTAGAAGAGGTAGGGAATGGATATGCCCCTACCTCTCTTTTATTTAATCAATTTTTATTCTTTTAGCATGGACCGAGCACAGTCCAAACATCGTTGGGGCCACTTTTCAGATCTGGATATTCATTTTGCGTCCACCATTTGGCTTGATACTTCACTCCATTATAAGAAACAATGTCACCTTGAACATAAGTGGAGGAAGCGCTCCATGGAGCAGGGCAGGGGTCAACTTGAACTTGAACGGTCACCGAGTTACTAGCCGCAGACAAATTACTAAAGCCATCCCGAGCCTTGACAGTAAACGTATATGAACCACTAGTTAATCCACTGATCGTAGCAGAGTTGCTAGTCGATCTTGCTTTAGCAAAAGGATCGTTATTTACGTAAATGTCATAGCCGATCAATCCAACATTGTCCGTAGAAGCTGTCCAATTCAAGTTAACTGTGCCAGAGGTAGTATTAACAACTAGATTGGTTGGTGCTAGTGGTGCTTCTGTATCGGTAGGTACAGCACCCGGTGTAGGTAAATTCGTTATAATTTGTTGCAAATTAGGTAGGGTACCGATTCTATCATTTGCTATATCGGTAGTCGGGGTATTGAACGGTAACCATCTCAGTATTCTACGAATTTCATCTGGCGAATACGGTACGCCGAATTGGGCTTTCGCGATCCCTTGCAGTTGTAGGATCGAACCTACAACGACAGGTGAAGCAGATGATGTTCCATTAAAATAGTCGGTATAACCGGTTGTCGAAGCGGTACTTGTTGCACTTAAGGTAGCAACGTTCTCCCCGATACCGTAGGCGTCGATTCGATTGCCATGGCTGCTGAAGCCAAGTCTGTGGTGAGGTGCAGTTGATGAACCCGCTCCAACAAGTATTGCTCCAGAATCTTTGAAATCGGGGAGATCCCGATTGAAGATGTATTTATCATCCCAATGCTTGTACTGATCCAGATCAACACCACCATTGGCTCCCGCTTCTACAACGACAATCCCTAGGCTCGTTGCATATTGGATTGCATCAAATTCTGCCGACTGTGTTTCGATAGGTAACCAAGGGCCGCCGTTATAACCGATCTGTATTTCGAGCAGAATAACGTCACCCGGAGATAATACTTGTGTGGCCGCTAAAATTGCTTCTGCTGTACCACCTGTACGAACTAAAGAGGATACAATCGGCGTAGCTTTGTTAGCTAGCCCGATATTGCCAATAGCATTGTCAACCGCGGATACAACCCCGAGTACAGCCGTACCGTGACTAGCATCTCCATCATTAGTGCCGCCGGGCAAAAGCTGAATGTTGTGAGCGGCTAAATCTTCATGATTTAGTGCCCAATTCCACTCGATATCGGCCCACTTGGTGCCTTTGCCATCGCCACCTTCAAATTGCCAAGCAAACGGAGCGTTAGTACCTAGAGGATCTGCTTGCGCATAACTTTGCAAGGAGAAGCGCGGATCATCACTTGGAAGGACTGGTGTTGTGTTCGGAATAGGAGAATTGGCTAATTCTGGTTTTTTACTTACGTATGCTTCCTCAACTAGCGGGAAGCTTCGCAACGTTTGCAATAACTGTTCGACGTCAGCACCAGCGGGAATTTTGGAATAATAATAGCGATCAAACACGGATGCAAAAGGATTAGCAGCTAAGCTCTTGTTAGCTGACGGTAAGAATTCCTCTGAGATTAGCGGGTCAAACGATAATTCTGGTACAGCTGAGAGCGGCGATATTTCTTGTTGCAGTTGAAGTTTTCCTTCATTACTTGGCAGGAAGGCTTGTTCTTTAAGTTTGACGACAATTTTTTCTTCAAATACTGAAGTTGCAGTGTGGGAGAATGATGTACTCGTTGGAAAGGACTGTCCAATCTCTGAAGCGTAAGCTCCATTTGACCAAGTACCTAATGAAAAAAGCAAGGCTGAGGCTAGAGCGACGGACAACGTTTTTTAAATCGGGAAAAAGTGTGTTTAATAGTAATCTCTCCTTTCCATTCTCTTGGATTCTTTTGTTGCTAGCTAAATAACTAGGCTAACAATAGTCAGTATAAGATAAGGTAAAAACTGGTTCAATCCCGAGGTAAGCGTAATCAACGACAGCAATATACAGATATCACTTTATAACTTCTATTTACTCTATTTCACATAGGTTCAGTAGGAGATAATGTCGAATAATCCCCTTTTAGGGCAACAAAATATCGGTTGGATACAAAGTTATATCAAATGTTGAGCACGATTGGAGCAATAGATGATGGAAAAGAATTCAACGTTGAAGAATGTTCACAAAAATGTTTAGGTTTATCTATTGTAAATAGCTATGTAGAGGATAAACTAAAAGGGAGCATGCAATTTGAATCTACAGCGTATGGAACAATAGTTTCATTCACGTTTAATATGTAATAGAGGACTACAAAGGCGTAGTCTTACTTAAAGCAAAGAGGCTTAAGGTTATAACATTCCTACGGAATCGGTATAACTTTAGGCCTCTTTGTGTTTATTATCTGTATGGAAGATCAGGAAAGTGTATCACAGTTCTATTGGTTGCTATGCTCATTCCAAGTAAAAAGGGTTCCAAAAAACTGCACCTACAAATTAGAGGAGGGTACTTATGAGTATCGATAAAAAGATGATTGAAGAGATGGTTCGTAAAATCATCATGGAAAAAGTAGGGTCTGATGCGATTGAACAGAACGTTCATAGAGGTCCTGGAGGGATTACTTCTGTTAAAGTGCCAAATATGAAAGTAACAGAAGCGGATCGTCTTGATACAGGCAACCCGAATGATATCGTCTATTGTAAGGATCTTTTCTCGCTACAGGAAAGTCCAAGACTTGGCTGCGGTATCATGGAGATGAAAGAAACAACCTTTGACTGGACACTTAACTATGATGAAGTTGATTATGTGATAGAGGGACATCTGGATGTTATCATTGATGGTACAAAGGTGTCAGCTGGTCCAGGAGAAGTGATCCTGATTCCAAATGGAAGTAAGATTCAATTTTCTGTGCCAGAATATGCACGATTTATCTATGTAACATATCCGGCTAACTGGGCAGAACAAGCGTAACATTCCAAGATCGGTGACGAGGAACTTCGGCTGTTGGTGGCATTACATTAGGGCTCGTAGAATATATGAACAAAGACGCTCTCACATAAGAGCGTCTTTTTATGATTTCATTTTCGAACAAATGTTCGTTTCTTGGAGCAGTTAAATTAAAAATGGGTTCCATCGATTTCCATATTATGAGTATAACTTATTAAAAATTATAAGTCTATATTTAATTTCCCAAGTACTTTATCATTGGTTTACCTGGCCGGGGAAAACGGTGAATATTCGTAGACCTATACGGATGTTTGCGTCAGAGAAGAGGGAGAACATTTGAAATTACATGTTTGGGATGTGAATTTGAAAATTCGCCTAATCGGCGAGGGACTGTTCAATTTATTGTTTTGGATGTACTTCCCTTTTATTACGGTCTACTTTAGCGAAGCGTTAGGTAAACAGACAGCAGGGATGTTAATGTCGATCCCACCCCTCATTAGCATACTTGGCAGCATGGTTGGAGGGAGTTTAGCGGATAGGGTGGGTCGTCGTCCTATGATGTTGGCAGGCGCTTCCCTTAAAGCGTGTATGTTCGCATTGTTTGCTTTGTCCAGTTCACATTGGGTTAATTATTTCGCCTTTATTGGCATTGGATTAGGAGGTGCCCTCTATGGACCTGCCAGCGATGCGATGGTAGCGGATCTTATTTCCGATAAGGATCGCCGGCAGGTGTTCGCCACATTTACGACAGCTCATAATATTGGTGCTGTATTAGGACCCGCATTGGGGGCATTTTTTTTCTTTCAATACCGAAGTGAACTGCTATGGACTTGTACAATCGTCATGCTGTTCTATACGGTTGCAATCTTTCTGAGAATTCGTGAAAGTATGCCGGGTACCAGCCAAAAGGTTTCATTACATGCAGTTTCAACTTCGATAAAAGAACAATGGAAAGGCTATGGAGTCATCTTTCAGGATGAAATATTTGTTCTATATATTCTGGCAGGCGTTTTCTCTATTATAACAATCATGCAATTGGATCTGTATTTAGCGATATATATCACCCAATATGTCCCGTCACAATCCCTTCTCACTTGGAATGATTGGTCGCTCTGGCTTACGAGTACAGAAGTATTTGGATGGATTCTTGGGTTAAATGGTCTGCTGTTCGTTCTATTTGTCTTACCCGCTACAAAATGGTTAAATCGCTTAAGAGATCGCGACGTGTTCATTCTGTCATCGGCATTGGCTGGGTTAGGCATGTTCGCTATTGGATTAACGACGCATATTTGGTTACTATTCCTCATCACGATCGTGTTTACGTTTGGAGAAATTATACGTTCTCCGGTGACCAATAACTTTGTAAGTCAGTATGCACCTGTGAATGCGAGAGGGCAATATATGGGGGCATCGAGGTTGCAATTCACGATTGGGAGATTCGCAGCACCCTTGACCGTTATTTTATCGGCATGGGTACCTCCAATGGGGGTTTTTACTTTCATCCTTGTCTGTGCACTCATTAGTATCATTCTTTATATAAAACTTTTTAAGATCTATGCATATGATGAGTCTGTATCCAGATAGGGAAGGAGGAACGTTAAACGCGCGATCTCGGATCCGATTCCTTCTGGGCACCTTCAAGTTCATAAAAGCCCTATATCAGGGAAGTCTTCATACTTGTCTTTGATTTAGGTAAAACATAGTGTTATGTTGGTACAAATGCCCTTATGAAATGGCTTAGCCTTTGGATGAGCTATTTCAAGGAGGAACTCATCTGTAAGCCTTGATGGACTAATGTTTTTTTCCTTTACTGTTTACAATAAGTTTGAAGGTACGCGGCTAGCCCCAACTCATAAACCTCTTAAAGGCCGTGGGGCTTCTAAGTTCGCTCAGCTAGACATCACCGTTTCCCTGAAGGAGGACAACTGTATTGGATGCGCAGTTTCTAGATTTATTGGCCCAGAAATATGATACGGAAGAAAAAGTCGTAACAGAAATCATCAATCTTAAAGCGATCTCCAATCTACCCAAGGGAACTGAACATTTTGTCAGTGACTTGCATGGGGAGTTCCAGGCTTTTCAGCATGTACTCAGAAACGGTTCTGGTACCGTAAAAGAGAAAATCAAAGAATTGTTCCAAGAGGTTTGGACGGATAAAGAAATCAATGATTTTGCGGCGTTAGTTTATTATCCGGAAGAAAAAATACAGCTGGTTAAAGGAGACCTGTGCAATCAACAAGCCTTGAACCAGTGGTATAGACAAACGATTGAACAAATGCTTAAGCTCATTTCTTATGCCTCCTCCAAATATACGCGCTCGAAATTGCGTAAAGCTCTGCCGGAGCAGTTCGTATATATTATAGAAGAGCTTCTATACAAGACGGATTCTACCAACAATAAGGATCCTTATTATGAGGAAATATACCGGCAGATTATCTCCTTGGGTCAGGCGGATAAGCTGATTATCGGCCTTGCTTATACGACCCAGCGCCTAGTGGTTGACCATCTTCATGTGGTCGGAGATATCTATGACCGCGGGCCGGACCCCGATAAAATTATGGATACGCTTATCAACCACCATTCTGTAGACATTCAATGGGGGAACCATGATGTCCTGTGGATAGGCGCCTATGCGGGTTCTCTGGTCTGCCTTGCGAACATTATCCGGATCTGCGCCAGATACGACAATTTGGACATCATCGAAGACGTATACGGAATCAATCTTCGCCCGCTGCTGAACTTGGCGGAAAAATACTATGGTGACAACCCAGCCTTCAGACCGAAGCTGCAGCAAGGCCATAACGTATCGGAGCAGGAAATCCTACAGATTACTAAAATCCATCAAGCCATTGCCATGATCCAGTTTAAGCTTGAAATCCCGATTATCAAGAGACGTCCTTACTTTCATATGTCTGAAAGGCTTTTGCTTGAGCAGATTGATTACGACAAAAATGAAATCAAGATAGGCGGAAAAACGTACCCGCTGGAAAACACCTGTTTCGATACCGTAAATCCGCAGCAACCTGAACAATTGCTGGAGGAAGAACAACAGGTGATGGAGAAGCTGCTGTTCTCCGTTCAGCATTCCGAAAAGCTGGCCAGACATATGAATTTCCTTATGAAGAAGGGCAGCCTTTATTTAAAATACAACGGGAATTTGTTGATCCACGGCTGCATTCCATTGAATGAAGAAGGAAACATGGAAGAAATGCAGATTGAAGACAAGACCTATTCGGGTCGTCAGCTGATCGATGTTTTTGAATATTATTTGCGTTACGCCTTTGCGAATCCGGAAGAGACGGATGATCTGGCTACGGATATGGTATGGTACATCTGGACAGGGAAATGTTCCTCGCTCTTTGGAAAGAGAGAAATGACCACCTTTGAGCGGTACTTTATCCAAGATAAAGAAACCCATAAGGAGAGAAAGAACCCTTACTACCATTTGCGGGAAAATGAGGAGATCTGCCGGAAAATCCTGCAAGAGTTTGATTTGAATCCGGATCATGGACATATCATTAACGGGCATACTCCGGTTAAAGAAATTAGTGGAGAGAACCCTGTTAAAGCAAATGGGAAAATGGTCGTCATTGACGGCGGTTTTTCCAAAGCCTATCAATCCACAACGGGTATCGCCGGATATACCTTGTTGTATAATTCCTTTGGCATGCAGCTCGTCGCGCATAAGAAATTTAATTCAAAAGAAGATGTGTTATGTAACGGAACGGACGTATTGTCTGTAAAAAGACTGGTGGACAAAGAACTGGAACGGAAACTGGTGAGGGAAACCAACGTCGGGGAGAAGCTGCTGCAGAAAATCTCGAATTTGAAGAATCTCCTGGAATATCGCTACATGAAATGAAACAGCTGCTAAATGAAGCAACTGTTAAAGGTAAAAGAGCCGCCCGGGGGTTGGTCAGGACCCCATTTAGAGAACATAGAAAAAATACCTAAGAAGCAAGCTGTCGTCGGTACTCTACTGGCGGCAGCTTCTTTAGCTTTCTTTGTGATTGAGGCATTGTCGTAACAAATGCCTTTCCTCATCACGTTTCTTCTTGCATCTCTCTTTCTATTTTGCTATATTTGATATTATTAAAGTGATATTATTAAAATGTTACTAACTATAAATTGAATGTTGAGGAACTCATTTCGGAGAGCTGCACGGCTAGAATAAATAACAATGGAGGTAAAGGCGCTTGAATTTGTTGGATCGCGATGGGCTTACGGAACGTGAATTTTTCGAGCAGTACCGTGCCGGGGATTACGAACGGCCTTCGGTGGCGGCGGACGTGGTTATTTTCACAGTAACGAAAACGGAGGTGGACAGCTACCGCAAACTTCCGGAAAAAGAGCTGCGTATATTGCTCATTCGCCGCGGTGGTCATCCATTCTTGGGCAGTTGGGCGCTTCCAGGCGGATTCGTCCGGCCGAATGAGACGACGGAGCAGGCGGCGGTGAGGGAGCTGCGTGAGGAAACGGGTGTGGATGACGTATATTTGGAGCAGTTGTACACCTTCAGCGATGTTGGAAGGGATCCGCGCACCTGGGTGATGAGCTGCAGCCACATGGCCTTAATTAACAGCGATCAGGTACAGCTGAAAGCAGGGGATGACGCTGTCGGCGCAGCCTGGTTCAAGGCAACCTATCGGCTCCTGCGTGAGCGTAAAGAGTTTATTGAGGATGGGTTTGTGAAAACGATGGAATACGAGCTCAAGCTAAGCAGCGAAGAGGAAGAGCTTACGGCAGTTGTGGAATGGACGATGACGTCAAAGCCGGCCTCGTCGTCGACCTCTTACTCCATCGTATCAAATCACGGATTGGCTTTTGATCATGCGAAGATTATCGCCTGCGCTATTGAGCGACTGCGGGGAAAAGTGAATTATACCGGCATTGCGCTTCACTTGATGCCGCACCTCTTTACTTTGACGGAGCTGCAGCAGGTTTACGAGGTGATCTTGGACAAAGAATTATTGAAAGCCGCCTTCCGGCGTAAAGTGGCGCATCTTGTAGCGGAGACCGATCATTATACTGAAAATGCGGGACACCGTCCTTCCCGCTTGTTTCGAAGAAATTTGGAGGAATATCGATGATGATGATATACAATATCGAGCAGTTAAGAAAAGCATATATTGCAGGTAAAACGTTCAAGTTTGTCTTCTTCTGGGGCCATACACCGCCAAAAGACGGCGGGGTTGACAAAAGCTGTTTTAGCCAATGGTGGATGAGCCCTTTCGTGGTAGAGGGACACGAGTATTCCTGTGTCGAGCAGTTTATGATGTCCGAGAAAGCAAGACTTTTTGGAGATGGCGAAATGTTGGACGCGATTCTTAAAGCTAAGCATCCTAAGGAGATGAAAGCCTACGGGCGTGCAGTTAGAAACTTCGACAAGGACATTTGGGACAACGAATGCTATGGCATCGTTAAAAGAGGCAATTTGGCCAAATTTTCGCAGAATCCGAAGCTTGGCGAATATCTCAAGTCAACGAAAAACCGTATTCTCGTCGAAGCCAGCCCACGGGATCGCATTTGGGGAATCGGCATGGGACAGTCCAATCCGGATGTGGAGAATCCACTAAAATGGCGTGGTAGGAACCTACTCGGATTTGTGCTGACCGAAGTGAGAGACGAATTACTGCGAGATTAACATCTACCGGATTTGTTATTGATGAATGGAGAGGGAATGAAATGAAACGAAAAGAAATTGCTGAGGAAACATTACGAATACAGCGGCAAGGCTTCTATGAATATAAAGGGCGGCGGGTAGAATTCGCCACTGCACAAAAGCAATCCGAGGCAAATAGCGAGCTGATTTCACCGGAACAGGGAGAGACACTGATACGGGGAATTGACGAGCTGCCTAAGTTGCCGCAAGAACCCGTTTATTTTGTCGCCAACGAGACCACAGTAAAGTCGATCTTGGATTTTGCGGAGATAGGGAAAGGGCGCGTCGGCGTGTTAAACTTTGCTAGCGCAAAAAATCCCGGAGGTGGATTTTTAAACGGAGCGATGGCTCAGGAGGAAAGTCTGGCGGCCTCCAGCGGATTATATGAAACACAGCTGCGCAATGAACGTTATTATAAGGCTAATCGGGCCTGTAAATCGATGATGTATACGAATCACGCTATCTATTCCCCGGACGTAGTGTTTTTCCGTAACCAGCGGTTCGACCTTATAGAGCGGCCGGTGACAGCTTCAGTATTGACTCTGCCCGCCGTGAATTATGGGCAGGTTCTGCTTAAGGGAGAGGATCCCCGGAAAGCGGAATGTATGATGAAAGACAGGATGCGACTGGCCTTAGCCATATTCGCCCAAAAAGGCGATAAGAACCTCATTTTGGGTGCTTACGGCTGCGGTGTTTTCCGGAATGACCCGGTGAAGGTAGCAGGATGGTGGCGGGAGCTGCTGAAGGATGAAGGCTTAGGATACCTATTTTCGGAAATTCGTTTTGCAGTCTTGGACACTTCCAAAGAGGGCAAGTGCATTCATGCTTTTGAAAGGGAGTTCAAAGGGAACAGAGGGTGAATCAAAATGAGTTTTATGGATGCTTTGGAGCAATTAATAGCGGAGCAGGAGCAAGAACGCGACCGACTTCGAGTTAATCAAATCACCGTACGGGCCGACTATAAGAAAAAGAGTAAAAGCAATGTTTAATCAAAAGGAAAAAGTTGTTGAATATGCCTTTGTAGAACGTGATTTGGATGATGAGAATTTATATGGCAGGTTTGAGCTCTATTTCGCCGATCGCGACACTCTTCTCCAGGAAAATCGGTTTGGAGATGAAACTGCTTTTGGTGAGCTTACAGATGTACATGCAGTTGCAACGGCAATCTTCCCCTATTTAGCAGAGCATTATCCCCGTTTTTTGGAGGAAACTCCCTTTGCTATCAGCTATAACCCTATTGCAGAAGCTTGGATTATCGAGGGAACTCTTCCTCCGGGATCTTTTGGTGGTGTCATTTATATTGCTCTTGCAAAAGAAACTGGGAGGATGCTCATGATGTATGGAACAAAATAAATTACAAATGAAATGAGCAGATTTCAGCGAGGTCATAGCACTCGTAAATCATATGAAAAACTCTATAGAGTCTTATCTTAGTGTCTGAACATGCTTTGAAAGGCTTAGATTAACCGCGCAAAATGCGGTTTTTTTCCTTTATGTCATCAACTTCATGTCATTTTCATTTGACAAGAACATAAGGAATTTTGAATTGGAAACATTTGATACTTACAAGTGAGGCTATTATAATGAACAAGTTAGTATTCATTTTCAGGGGGTATTGTTATGTCCGAATGTAAACTATCTGTCGATTATGATCAATACGAGGATGGTGTAAAAATCGTAGATTTAATAGAGGAGCTTGCAGGCAAGGATGAGAGCTTGCAACTTGAAAGTCTCATAATCGGTGACTGGGGTGCCGCCTATGAGAGTGATTCTAGTGTAGTTGTTGAAGCTCTTGTTCGCTTAAAAGACCGCTTTCCGCAGCTGCGGAGCTTATTTATTGGCGATATGTCCTCTGAAGAATGCGAGGTCTCTTGGATCAATCAATCTAACCTAGGGCCGATTCTATCCGCTTATCCTGAGCTTCGCTCGCTCACCATTAAAGGGAGCACAGATCTTAGCCTTGTTCCAGCTCACCACGACAAACTTGAGGAGCTTACTATTATTTGCGGCGGGCTTGGAACAGACGTCATTGCAAGCATAAGTGACGGCAGTTTCAAAAATTTGAAGAAGCTGGAGCTTTATTTAGGGGTAGAGGAGTATGGATTTGACGGAAGTCTCGCAGATGTGCTCCAGTTGATTGAACCTGGAAAGTTCCCTCTGCTTTCCTATCTTGGGCTCAAAGACAGTGAAATTCAAGACGAAATCGCTACTGCAGTAGCCAATGCACCGATTCTTGATCAACTACATACGTTGGATCTTTCTATGGGGACGTTGACAGATAAGGGAGCGGAAGCTCTTATAAAAAGTGAAAAGATAATGAAATTGAAGTCGCTTGATTTAAGCTATCATTACATGTCGGATGAAATGATGAATCGTTGGAAGCAGTCAGGCCTCAATGTAGATATCAGCGATCAACAGGATGCTGATGAAGACGAGGATTATCGCTATCCTTCATTGACGGAATAACGATGAAATCGATGATTATCATTGGCAATTCCGGCAATAGAAGAACAACCGGACTACAAGCAGCAAGAACTCGGCTGGGGTTGCCCCCAGCCCTTGTTTTGAATTATATAGATGTGCTGCAGGGAAATGCATCCTTGAGTTCGGTTGCACAGAGCTTGGGGCAAACGTTGGGACAAACGTTGGATGAACCTCCATTGCTGCGGCTTGACGCGCCCGGGGAACATTTTGAGGTGGAACGTGAGCTTATTGCACTTGGCGCCCCTGATTCGGCCAATACCCATATAAACGAGCGATGGCTTAGATATAATAAGAGCGTTATTCAGCCTATCTCGGTAAGGATGGCCAAAGGGTTGGAGGAAAATAAGGGAGAGCTATATCATCCTTCCCAGTGGTTTCGTGGGTATTGCAAGCTGTTATCTCAACTGGACAGGGAAGCAGCACAGCTGTGGAATACGCCGCGATGGATGAATGCTCCCGAGGATATAGCCGCAATGTTCGATAAAAGGTATACCCACCAGATCTTATCATCAGCTGGATTACCGGTACCTAGAAGATTAGCTGCACCGGAAGCCATACCGGATTACAACACACTTCGGGATGTTATGGCAAAAGAGCGAATATATCGTTTATTTATTAAGCTAGCAAGTGGTTCCGGCGCATGTGGTGTGATAGCGTATCAGGTAAACCCCATTACAGGTGCAGAATCGGCCGTAACTACGATAGGTGTGGAGAACTATCTACGTAGACCTCCTATATTTTATAACGTAAAAAGCTGATGAACTATAAAGAACGCCAAGTCATTCGCCAAATCATCAACTGGTTATTGGAACAAGGCGCTCATGTAGAACAATGGATTCCAAAAGCGTCTTATCGGGATCGCACCTTTGATATCCGGCAACTTGTCGTAGCAGGTAAAGCTTGTCACAGTATTGCACGGGTAAGCAGAACACCTATAACGAATCTGCATCTTGATAGTGATCGAATGAGCTTAGATGAAATCGGCTTGTCTGACAATCTTCAAGCTGCCGTACGTCAATGCGCTGAACAAACGCTATCGGTATTTCCACGTTCTACCGTCGCAGGCATAGATGTGTTATTGAGCAGCGGTTCCTATAGACCTTATGTATTGGATGTTAATCCGTTCGGAGATTTACTGTACCATAGTCATTATGAAGGACATGATCCCTATGAATGGGAAATGAGAATGGCTACACTCTCTACGACTATCTAAAATGGAAGAGGATCACCACGATGTTTAACATGAATGAAATTGTAGGCAGTCACGATATTCTGATGATTACGCTGGATACATTGCGATATGACGCCGCTGTGCTGGAGGAAGCAAACTGTCCGAATTTGTGCGGAACTGGATCTTGGGAAAAGCGACATACTCCGGGCAGCTTCACTTATGCTGCTCATCATGCTTTCTTTGGCGGATTTCTGCCAACTCCGGCTACGACAAATAAGGCAGAGCATGTTCGATTGTTTCATTCGAAAAATACGGGATTAAAGACACATCCGTATACATGGCAATTTGATACAACGGATATCGTATCTGGATTGCAGGCAGTGGGCTACCGTACGATTTGTATAGGCGGAGTCATCTTCTTTACCAAAAAAGTTCCGCTGGCCAAAGTTCTCCCCAGCTACTTCCAAGAAAGCTATTGGCGGATGACCTTTGGGGTTACAAATCAACGCTCTACAGAGCATCAAGTGAACCATGCCATCAAGCTCCTGCATCATTCGAATCAGACAGAACGCCTGTTTATGTTCATGAACGTATCAGCGATTCATGGGCCCAATCATTATTTTGTACCAGGAGCAAAGAAAGACTCCATCGAGACACAGCGCGCGGCACTTCGATATGTTGACAGCGAGCTTGGTCGATTATTTCAGGCATTCAGAGAACGAGAACGGCCTGTATTTTGCATGGCGTTCTCTGATCATGGCACCGCCTTCGGTGAAGATGGCTACAACGGCCATAGGCTAGCGCATGAGGTCGTGTGGAACGTGCCTTATCGCGAATTTATATTGTAAGGTGAGAGGAGGGAACATGATGAGCCATACGGTCTACCCTAATTACACGGATATCATCCAGAATTCGGAGGCTCTGCGCAGTTGGAAGGAAAACCTCACATCAGAGCCTTATCGGTCTTATCTATACGCTTATCCACACAAAACCTCCTATCGAGAATTGGAGAGGAAGCTGCCGCTTTCCGAACTGTGGAGCCAGGAAAAGGCGGATTCACTCTTTTTATATATGCATATCCCGTTTTGTGGAGCACGATGCGGATTTTGCAATTTATTCACGTTGCCTGACAAGAGAGCCGACGTACATACCAATTATGTGGATGCTTTGGAGAGACAAGCTGCACAATGGGCTCCACTTCTTCCGAATAAGCCGATTGCCAGATTTGCTATCGGAGGCGGTACGCCGACTTTACTCGAACCTGCCCAGCTGGATCGGTTGTTTCATATTGCTCAAAATGTGATGGGCATGAATCCAGCTCAAGCTTCCATCTCGGTAGAAACATCTCCCGAGACGATAACCGCCGAACGCCTGAATATTTTAAAAAGCAGGCAGGTGGATCGGGTCAGTATGGGGATTCAAAGCTTCGTAGAATTTGAAGCGGACGCGATCTATCGTCCCCAAAAGCCGCAGGAAGTCGAAAGAGCTCTGAGACAGCTCAAGTTGTACCAATTTCCGATCCTTAATCTGGATTTGATTTATGGTCTTCCCGGTCAAACCCTTGATTCATGGATATATTCGCTGGATAAGGCGTTGTCTTATGACCCAGAGGAGTTATTTATTTATCCGCTATATACTCGCGAGCACACGATTGTAAAGCCAGAGCAGATAAGGCAGAGTGGCGAGGATCAGAGGATAAGCTACTATCGTGCGGCGCGGGATCGCTTGCTTGCACATGGATATACCCAGTACTCTATGCGCAGATTTGCCAAAGCAGATGCGATTTCGAAAAAATCATTGCTTCCGTATGGTTGTCAGGAGGAGGGCATGATTGGACTTGGCTGTGGCGCACGCTCTTACACAAGAACGGCCCATTACTCCTCGCGATACAGTGTAGGTCGTTCAGCTACAGCAAGCATCATTGCTGACTACGTGGCTTCAGCCGACTACACCCATGCAGATTATGGCATTGTATTAAGCAAGGATGACCAGCAGCGACGCTTTATACTAAAAGCGCTGCTTCATACGGAAGGCTTGGCATTGAGCAGCTACGTGGAGCGGTTCGGAACGTCATCTTTCGTCGATTATCCCGAGTTGAATCTGCTTGTGCATACGGATCTTGCTGTTATAGAGCATGAGGTGCTTCGGCTGACGGATGAAGGGCTTATGTACTCCGATTCCATAGGAGATTGGTTCATTTCTCCGGATATTCGGGCACGTATGGAAAGCTGTGTACTATCATGAAAGCGACGATTTATTTTCGCGGGAGCTTGAGCTCATGCAATTATGACTGTCCTTACTGTCCTTTTAGCAAGAACACGGATAGTCCAGAGACATTGGCGAAGGATCGGCTGCAAGTGCAGACATTTGTCGATTGGGTAACGAAGCAAGAAGGAAGCGGGCATCAGCTGTCCATTTTTTTCAACCCTTATGGTGAAGGGCTTACGCATCGTTGGTACAGGGAAGCTATGGTTAAGCTGTCCCACATGCAGCACGTTCATAAGGTCTCTATACAAACCAACTTATCCTCTAAGCTGGATTGGACGGGCGATTTGAATCCGGTTACGGCTGCATTTTGGGTAACGTATCATCCTGGGCAGACGAAGGAAGAACGTTTTTTACAGCAATGCGGCAAGCTTTATGAACAAAAAATACCGTTCAGTGTAGGCTGTGTCGGTGTGAAGAGCGCGTTCAACTCCATTTCTTCATTAAGGAAGGTACTGCCTGATGATGTTTATATGTGGGTGAACGCCTACAAAGATAAACCAGCATACTATTCTGCTGAGGATACAGCATTTTTGACCGATATGGATCCCTATTTTGTCCTTAATGCCAGGGATTACGACAGTATGGACAAGCCGTGCCGTGCCGGACAAAATGTGTTTTATGTCCAAGGAGACGGGCGCGTAAAGCGTTGCTATAAGGATCGTCAAGTAATCGGAAATTTGTATAAAGATGGGCTTGATGGAATCTCTAGAGAACGCTCGTGTCGTATGAGGCAATGTGATTGTTATATAGGCTATATCCATATGGAGGAGCAGTCGTTCGATTCTATTTACGGAGAACGTGCACTCGAACGGATCGCAATATTATCATAAAGGGGAACTATGCATTGGTAGGAACGGCAATATGGTTAACAGGGATTCCAAGCTCTGGTAAAACGACAACGGCGTTAGCTTTGTCAGCAGCTCTTCAAGAAAGAGGCGTTAAGGTTGAATGCTTGGACGGCGATGAGCTTAGACAAATGGTAGGACGAGGGCTTGGATTCAGTAGAGAAGATCGATTGGAGAATATTCGCCGTGCCGTCTATATTAGCAAGCTGCTGAACCGCAATGGTGTTACGACGATCATTTCCATGATTGCACCCTATTTGGAAATGCGGGACTATGCCCGAGCAGAGCTGGAGTCATATGTTGAAGTCTATGTGCATTGTCCCTTAGAGGATTGTGTGCGCAGAGATGTGAAGGGCTTATATGCAAAAGCAATAAAAGGTGAGATAACAGCATTTACTGGTATTTCTGATGTCTATGAACCGCCGGTGCACCCAGAAATCACGATACATACGCACATAAACAGTGTGGAGTCTAATGTGAGTCAAATTTTAGAGTACTTGATGAAATAATGAGAGGAGGGAATGGAGTTGATTGAGCATAGCAATCTTGAAGAATATCAAGATCCGGTAAATTATGATCTTGAATTTGGCGGTGAAATGGACAAATATCAATTCTATCTTGAGCTTGCTAGATCGAGTGCTGGAGAAGTGTTAGAACTTGCTTGTGGTACAGGCTTAACAACGATCCCCCTGGCGAAAGCCGGCATAACGATGACCGGTGTAGATATCTCTCCAGAGATGCTCGCATATGCGCGGTTGAAGGCGGAGGGGTTGCCTGTTACTTTTATAGAAGGCGATGCCCGTACTTTCGAATCGGACAAGCGATTTTCGATGATTTATTTGACTGGCAATGCATTTCAGGCATTCTTACGTGATCAAGATCAGATCGATTTGCTCACGACCGTTCACAAACATTTACAACCCCACGGAATCTTTGCATTTGAGACTCGTAATCCGGAGGGAACGGATTTATCCGATGAAGAGGAAACAGAATGGGGATCATTTATTGATAAGGATGGTAATACCGTCAAGGTATCAGGCACACAATGTTATAATGCTAGCCAGCAAATCATGCATTGGGTCACGATGCGTAATTGGGGGGATAAGCGAACGACTTCCCGAATTGCTTGTCGGTTCACGGATCAGAGTACGCTTCATTCTTTATTAACCCGTCACGGCTTTCGCGTCGAACATCAATATGCTGACTGGGATAAAACGCCGTTCTCTCCGTTATCTTCATCGATCATTAGCGTTTGTAGGAAAGATTATGAGAGATATACTGCATCGCAATAGAAAAAATCCCCTCAGGTTGAGGGGATTTTTGGTGATCCCTAGTTTAGTATACGAGCAGCTCCGTCCCTTATGGGATAGAGCTTTAGTTAGTTTCGTTTGCATGCAAATTGAGTTATAGTAAGAACGGTAATCTCAAACGGTCTGTTCAACGAGGGCGGGCGCTCCCGTACGGGACATGCTCATCGTAATGCCGTTTCCTTTTCCAGCATTTTGATAAGCCTGAACGTGTACACGCATCTTCTAAATACCACTTCATCCAGACTTTCAGCTGATCCTCATTCTTGATATTTACCACCTTCATTACTTCTTTCACAGAAATACTTACAAATCTCATCTCGATTGATTTCAATTTCAACCCCTGATTATTTCATGAAAATACGACATTAACACAGCTAAGAAAATTTTAATGAAGGGAAGACAAATGTATGAACAACTCTTTTCATTTCATTCCTATTCGTCAACTTGCAGATCAGTTTCCGGAAGGCTCTTGGTGGGCAAAGTTTTATTCGGATTTTAGTGACGAGCAGCTTGCGGCTTATTATGAAGGGGATTTGACGCTGACTTCTCTCCATTTGGATTGGGAGGTGCCTTTTCCGCATCAAAAAGAGGTGCTACTCATTTTTATTGATGGCAATTTTACGGTAGATAATCTCTATAACAAAGAAACAGATGGAGCCATAAGTCTTCTGGTCACCGGTGATTTGCACGCGAAAAATATAGCTGTCGGCGGTCAGGAAATTTATGTTTCGGGCAATCTGATGATCGAGGAAATATTGTGCGGTTCATACAACCATGGGGAAACGATTGTTCAAGGTGATCTCAGCGCTGCGGTTCTCGTTCAGGATGATGAGTACAGAATCAATGTAAACGGGCAGAAATCGATCGCTTGCACCGTAAATGTGTGGGCGGGGGACGGCATATTTCAAGAACTTCCGGTAGGCATTCATGAAGTACTAAGCGATGAAGTATTTCTGGATATGGAAGAAGAAGAAGAGGAGGATGTTGGCTTTTCATTTGGCACGCTGGTGACTGTTATTGAAGAAGGACGTTCCGCATTAAATAAAGTGAATGACCCCCTCACGAGTGTGAGTCCTGTTCACTTCTATTTCACCCACAACACGATCAATGAGGAAAACATATTGAAATTGACGCAGAGTATTTTAATGCCGATGGACAAGCCGTCTTTTGATTTTCAGGAGCATGATGTTTTGTTCAAAGTACAGAAGGAG